>USAD01000175.1 GCA_900552415.1 uncultured Parabacteroides sp. | reverse complement strand
CGATCCTGTTCTCTTTTTTCTTGTGGAAATTCGTGTAAGGCAGGTCGCACAGGCATTCCAGGCAGATCTGTTCCTCATTTTCGAGCAGAGGTTTGGAACAGGTCAGGCAGGTTTTGGGAAAAAACAGGTTGAGGAGATCATTCCAAAGTATCGACCATCTCTTCATTCTCATTATAATCGGTATGTGTCAATAGTTTGAGACGCTTGATCGCCAGGTCGCTCTCAAACCCGCGGCCGACGGCAAAGCGTAATGTTTTCTGGAGGCTGTCGTAGGCGTTCTTCCCTTTGACGCTTTTCAGTTTCGCTTTCAGTATATCGGTTAGCAGGTTCTCATATTCCGTTTCGTCTATCCCGAGCAGGGCTTCCTGACGAATGTCATTGGGAATATTCTTTTTCCTTAACTCATAGTCGATCTTGATCCTGCCCCATTTGTTGAACTTGAACTTGTCGTTGACGAAAAAACGACAATAACGTCTCTCGTCGATAAACCGTTCTTGCGTGAGCCTGCCGATAATCCGCTCTTGCGCCTCCTTCGACAATCCGGCAGCCTGGATCTTTTTCTCGACCTCCTGTACGCATCTTTCGCAAGTTGAGCAATATTTAGCCATCGCGTGTAATACTTCCGATTCGCTCTTTTCCTTGATTGCCATATCCTTGTGCTATATTTTGTTTGTCGCTTTTGTTATTCTGGGTTTGCCATAGAGATCGTTCCTGACCTCAATCTTGTCATAACCTTCTCGTGCAAGCATCTCTTTCATCTCTTCTCCGCAAAGAGCATTGATCTCGAAATAGAGAATACCATCGGGCTTAAGTAACCGTTTGCCAATTTTGGCGATGGTTCTATAAAAGAGAAGAGGATCGTTGTCTGGAACGAACAGGGCAATTGACGGCTCATGCTCCAGGACATTGGGCGCCATGCCGCTTTTCTCCTTTTCCATAATGTAGGGCGGATTACTGATGATGGCGTCGAGGTTGTTTCCTAACCATTGTTCCAGAGCTTGT
Organism: uncultured Parabacteroides sp.; assembly: GCA_900552415.1. Lineage (GTDB taxonomy): Bacteria > Bacteroidota > Bacteroidia > Bacteroidales > Tannerellaceae > Parabacteroides > Parabacteroides intestinipullorum. The sequence goes on along the minus strand of USAD01000175.1, from coordinate 5,034 downwards.
GGTGTCTCGTCTTCGAGCAGGTCTAGTTGTTTGAAATCGACCTTTACGCCAATAGAGGCGGCATTCTCTCGGGCAACCGTTAATGCGGCGTTCGAGATATCAATGGCCGAAACGTTCGCTTGAGGCAACAGGTGAGCCAGGCTTATGGCGATACAACCGCTTCCTGTCCCGATATCAAGCAGTCGGACAGGCGATTCCTTCAGGTCTTTAGCGACCATATAGGTTAACTCCGCGGTTTCTGGCCGAGGAATCAAGACATCTGGCGTGATCTTAAAGGACAATCCGCAGAATTCCTCTTTCCCTAATATCTGTTGTATTGGTCGGTTCTCTTGTAAGTCGGCGAGTATCTTGTCGATTCTCTTCCTTTGCGTATCTGATAAATCCTTATCTTTGCCCAGCAGTATTTTATAGAAAGGCATTTCGCAGACATGTTCCAAAATGAGCCTGGAAATGGCGGATATCTCATCATCCGGATAGGATGTTTTTAGCGCCTGTCGGATGCGTGCGATGGTTTCAGTCATATATTTCCAATAAGTTTGGGACAAATGTAGCGTAAAAAAGGATTAAAAGCAAAGGTTTATGTTTGAGGTTGACGAGAAGTTTATGGCACGTTGCCTGGAGTTGGCCCGTTGTGGCCGGGGAAATACGAGTCCCAATCCGATGGTGGGCGCGGTGATTGTCCATAATGGGAAAATTATAGGAGAGGGTTATCATCGGAAATGTGGTGAAGGCCATGCCGAGGTGAATGCCATCGCGTCGGTCAGGGACAAGCGTTTGTTGAAGGATTCGACAATTTACGTGAGTCTGGAGCCTTGCTCGCATTATGGGAAGACGCCCCCTTGCGCCAAGTTGATTATAGATATGGGAATTCCACGAGTCGTCGTTGGTTGTGTGGATCCTTTTCCAGAGGTTTCCGGTCGGGGCATCCGGATGTTGAGGGATGCCGGAGTCGAGGTCGTTACGGGCGTGTTGGAATCACAAGCGATAGCGTTGAATCGTCCTTTTATGACTATGCAGCGTTTGGGGCGGCCATACGTGATGCTGAAATGGGCCCAAAGTGCGGATGGTTATATGGATATTTGCCGACAGGATCCTTCCGTGCGGCCGGTTGTTTTGTCGGATGCGGCGAATGCCCGTGAAGTACATAAGTTGCGAGCTGATTTTGCGGCCATTATGGTTGGGACAAGAACCGCCTTGTTGGATAACCCGTCGTTGACGGTTCGCCGTTGGGCTGGGAACTCTCCTGTGCGGGTCGTGATTGATCGTCGTCGTGAGATCCCGGGGAATTATCATCTGCTGGATCAGTCGGTTCCCACTTTGGTCTTTACGGAAGCGGCCAGTGAGAAACGTCCGAACCTGGAGTTCATCCAGTTGGATTTCTCCCAACCGATTTTGCCTCATGTTATGGCGGAGTTGGCCCGGCGGAAATTAGACTCTTTGTTGGTTGAGGGAGGCGCTTGCCTGTTGACCAGTTTTATAGAGTCTTCTTTGTGGGATGAGGCTCGTGTCGAGGTATCTCCCAGGATTTTAGGCAATGGGGTTAAAGCTCCGGTATTGGAGGGAAAGGGGTCGGTCCAATTAAACGGCAACAAGGCTTTCCACTATTATCGGGACGACCGTTCTTCGGAGGTTTGTCGGTAACCTTTTGAGTTGAAATGGGATATGAGAAAAGTGAAAAAGCGGGTTTCATACTAAAAATTATATAAATATTGACTCGTATAGGCCTTAAAGCGAAAAATGTTTCTACTTTTGTGGCTTAATATGAGTAAACTTATGTTTTCGATGAAAAATAGAATAGTGTTGATGCTGGCGGGATGCTTCGTCTTTCTTTTGTCGTCCTGCTTGAAATCGGATGAGGTTGAGGCTTATGACGTAACAACCAATTGTCAAATTTCTTCTTTTTCTCTCTCGAGCGATTCCGTTCCGGGGTTGAGTAGTGTCAACTTCACGATTGACCAGTTGAGCGGAGAGATTTATAATTTGGATTCGATGCCTTATGGTACTGAGATCGAGAAGGTGTTATGTACACTCTCATATGCTAGTTCTGTTGCCGTGTCGGGAACAGAAGTCTCGCCTGAAGCCTTGAAGGATTCAACCTATTGGTGGAGTTCTTCCGACTCTATTGATTTTTCCAAATCAGTTAAGTTTGTTGTTCACGCTTACGATGGCATTACGACGAAGGTTTATCGGGCTTGGGTGAACATCCATCAGGTTATACCTGATTCGATGGTATGGGGTAAGTCTCAGGATCCTATGATTGACATTAATTTCTCGGAACAAAAGGTGATTGTCGCTGATAAGGCGGAAGAGGAACGCTATTTTATGTATGTGAAACCGGTCTCTTCCGGCGAGGCATATCGTTTATATTCAACATCCGTTGACGCTCCCAGTCAGTGGCAACGTGAAACATTGAGCGGTTTTCCCGCTTCGGGTGCCGTCTTATCGCAATTGTCTGAGTTTAATGGGGCTTACTATTTGCCGACAACAGAGGGTAAATTGTATGTCTCGAATGATGGCTTGACCTGGTCGGAGAGTCAGAATGCTCCTAAGGTGATAGCTGTTATGGGTAGCGTGAAAGCCAGCTCCCGTCAGCAAGCGGTTTTGTCTGTTGTTGCTGAGCAAGAGGGAGATCGTGCGTTTTATGCTTTGGATGAGTCCGGTGAGTGGACCCGCGGCGCTCAGGTTATGGAATCTTTCCCGATTAAGAATTTCGCTTCATTACAATATGCCTCAATGTATTATGAGTATCTTTCCGCTATTGGCGGACGTTCCTCGCAAGATAAGGTTGTTGGTGATTGCTGGGCAACTAGCGATGGCTTGAACTGGTCTTTGATGGCGACGGAAACTAACGCTGGATTCGGGAAGCGTGAGGGTTCGATGGTCGCCGCTTATGATGATCAGTTGTTCATGATTGGCGGTTTGGATGGTGATGGTGTCGCTAAGAAAGATGTTTATCGTTCTTTCGATAAGGGTTTGACATGGACGAAGGCCGATTCGATGGTTTTGATGCCAACCTCATTCGAGGCGAGAGGATTCTCCTCTATTGTGGTGGATGATAAGAATTTCGTGAATCTTTTCGGAGGAAAAGGCACGTTAAATGGAAATGAGTTTAACCAGTTGTGGAGAGGACGGATCTTCCGTCTGGTCACGGGCGAATAAGTTGCGCCAGGCATAATTTAAATCAGTTTTGATCGTTAAAAAGTAAGTGATAATCTTGTAACGCATGGAGATCGGATGTTTATGACTTCTACTTTTTTTCGTCGGCTGATTGGATTTGTGTCGTTTGTGGTGTTCGCGGCTTGTGCTCAAGCTCAGGAATATAAATATGAGATAGGAGGTATGGCTGGTGCCTCTTATTACATGGGAGACACGAACAAGAATGTTTTTTTTAAGGGAATGAATCCTTCAGTTGGAGGTGTTTTCCGCTATAACATCAATTTCCGTTGGGCGATCAAGACCAATTTGCTTTGGGGTATGATCTCTGGCGGAACGGATGGATTGGAGAACGTGTTCCCGAATAATGCCCAGACCTCATTCAACAAGAGCTTTGTTGAAGCGGGCGGACAGGCGGAGTTCAACTTCTTCCCTTATAGCGATAAATATGCTTATAAGGGGACGAAGCGCTTTACGCCTTATCTCTTCGTGGGATTGGGCATGACAACCGCTTTTGGTTCTGGTGGCTTTTTTGTCAGCCCGAATATTCCATTGGGTGTTGGCGTGAAGTATAAGGTCATCAACCGGTTGAACCTTGGATGCGAGTTCTCGTTCAGGAAACTGTTCGGGGATGGCTTCGAGGGGCGTGAGATGTTGGATAATCCCTATGGAATAGCGAGCAGCGCCTTTAAGAATAAGGACTGGTGCTCGTTTTTGTTGTTGTCGGTGACGTGGGACTTCGGACGACGTACGGAACCGTGCAACAATTCATATAGTATAAGTGAATATTAGAAATAAAGAAGAAATAGTCGAAAGATGTCGTTGTTTGATCAAATAGATAAGGACCGTTTGCCGCAGCATGTCGCTATTATCATGGATGGCAATGGCCGATGGGCAAAGGCTCGAGGTAAAGAGCGTAGTTTTGGCCATCAGGAGGGCGTTGTCTCTTTGCGGAAAGTCGTGACAGCGGCCAGGAAACTGGGGTTGAGGTTCTTGACCCTTTATGCTTTTTCCATGGAGAACTGGAATCGACCGGAAGAGGAGGTGAACGCGTTGATGAGCCTGATGGTGATGGCGATTCATCGGGAAACGCCTCTATTGATGGAAAACAATGTCCGTCTGTCCGCGATTGGCGACTTGTCTCGCCTGCCTAAGGAAGCTTACGCCACGTTGCGTGAGTGCATGGATATGACCGCTGGCAATACGGGCACACGGATGACATTGGCGATCAGTTATTCCTCTCGTTGGGAATTGACGGAGGCGGTGAGACGTTTGGCTCGGGCCGCTGTTGATGGCAAGATCAATCCGGAGGAGATCACGGAGCAAATGATCTCGGATCAATTGACGACACACGATATGCCGGATTTGGATTTGATGATCCGTACGGGGGGAGAGAAGCGTATAAGCAATTTCCTGTTGTGGCAGGTTTCATATGCCGAGCTCTACTTTACGGATGTCTTTTGGCCGGATTTCAGGGAAGAAGAGTTGTATGGAGCTATATTGTATTACCAGCAGCGTGAACGGCGCTTCGGTAAGACAAGCGAGCAATTAATCTTATAAACAATAGCTGTTATATGTACAAAAGAATAGTGCTGTTTTTCATGTTTCTGGGATTTGCTTTCGGGGCTTTTGCTCAGGAAACTGACACTACCAAGGTTGAAGAGCCGGCAGAAGTGCCGGTCATTTCCTATTCGTCACCTCCCAAAAAGTATAAAATTGCGGATATCAAGGTGACGGGGATTAAGAATTATGATGATTTCGTGTTAATAGGCTTTTCCGGTTTGTCGGTAGGGGATGAGGTTACTATACCTGAGCCGGGCGGGGCGATTACAGATGCTGTAAAGCGTTTCTGGAAACATGGACTATTCTCGGATGTAAAGA
>USAD01000174.1 GCA_900552415.1 uncultured Parabacteroides sp. | reverse complement strand
AAAAAGATAAGGGTTATGAGAAAGTTTTTAGTTTTGGGTCTCTTGCTGTTGACGGTCGTGGCCGGATACGCGCGGGAAGACCAGGCCGATCGGGTGAAGGTGGGCGACACGATGCCGGCCTTCACGATCGTGAGGGATGACGGGAGCAAGATCGCCTCGTCGGATTTCAAGGGAAAGGTGATCCTGGTTAATTTCTTTGCCACCTGGTGCCCGCCTTGCCAAAAGGAGCTGGCGGAGGCGCAAAAGAGCTTGTGGCCGAAGTATAAGGATCGTCAGGACTTTGTCTTTTTGGTGATCGGCCGTGAGCATTCGGACGCGGACCTGGTGAAATACAACAAGAAAAAGAAATTTGACTTCCCGCTTTATCCGGACAAGGATCGGGCTGTCTTCGCGGCCTTTGCCGACAATTTAATCCCCCGGAGTTACCTGATCGATAAGGAGGGTCGGGTGATCATGGCTACGAAAGGCTATACGGAAGAGGAGTTCGAGGCCCTGATGGGCCGTATTGATGAGGCGTTAAATAAATAGAGGATTATGATTTATAATAATATACATTTGGTTTATTTCTCGCCGACACATTCCTCGGCAAAGATCGCTTACGCGATAGCGGAGGGAATGGGCGCGACTTCCATGTCGGAGTCGGACTTGACTTACGACGCGCCGGATATGGAGGAGCATATCGATGATGAGTTGACGATCGTGGCGGTACCGGTTTATGGGGGGCGGGTACCCGATACGGCGGTCGAGCGGTTGCGTATGTTCCGGTCGAATGGCGCTCCGGTCGTGCCGGTGGTGGTGTATGGCAATCGTGATTACGACGACGCGTTGTTGGAACTGAAAGATCTTTGCCAGGAATTGGGATTCGTGCCGGTGGCCGCGGCGGCGTTCGTTGGCGAGCACTCGTTCAGCAGGCGCGAGATGCCAGTGGCCGCAGGGCGTCCGGATGAGTCGGACCTGGAGAAGGCGGCGGCGTTTGGCAAGGCTGTGAGCGATCGTTTGCGGGCGGTCTCTTGCCTGACCGATTTGCCGGAATTGAAGGTGAAAGGGAATTTCCCCTATAAGGAGAAGAAACCCTCGGCGCCGATGGCCCCGGTGGTGGATGAGTCGCTCTGTACGCAGTGCGAGTATTGCATCGACGCCTGTCCGACGCATGCGATTAGCCTGTCTGAGAATGGGACGGTGAGCGATCCGGCGTTGTGTATCAAGTGCTGCGCGTGTGTTAAGGAGTGCCCGGAAGGGGCTCGTACGTTTGATACCCCGTTCACGGCCATCCTCTATAAGAATTTCAGCGCTCGTAAGGAGCCGGAGAGCTTCCTCGCGTGAGCCTGCTGGATATGGTGGGCGATGGCTGGTAGGGCCACCGCTTGCCTTCTTTCTTTGATTAACCTTATGTGAGATCTAATATCAATAATATGAATCGGAAATTATTTTTGGCCTGCTTGCTGTTCGCTTTCTTCTGCACGGGCCTTTACGCGCAAATTCGCCTGAAGGGTTACCGGGCGGAATGGATCAATCCGGAGCTGTTCGTGAAGCGTTGGCCGGCGAGTTGGATCAGTTGCCCGGGCGACGACGGGCGTTCTTATGGCGTTTATCACTTCAGGAAATCGTTTGAGTTGGCGGCGTTGCCGGATTCGATGGTAGCGCATGCCTCGGCCGACAATCGTTATAAGCTTTATGTGAATGGGCAGTTGGTCTCTTTGGGACCGGCCCGGGGGGATATCTATAACTGGAATTTTGAGACGGTCGATCTGGCCCCTTTCTTGCGTAAGGGAAAGAATGTGGTGGCTGCCGTGGTCTGGAATTACGCGGAAAAGCGACCGGCGGCGCAGGTCAGTTTGGGACAGGCGGGTTTTATCATGCAAGGCGACCAGCCCAGGGATTCGGTCTTGACTACGGATGCCTCCTGGCGATGCCTGGGCGATAAGGCTTACGCGCCCTATAATGAGTGGCAGGTGTATGGTTATTATGTGGCCGGTCCGGGCGAGGAGCTGGACGCCTCCTGTTATCCTTGGGGATGGGAGCAGGTGGATTACGACGATTCCCGCTGGGAACAGGCGGTCGGTGGTATGGCGGGGGCGATGAAGGGTTACCGCGACTATCCGGGGCGCCTGTTGGTGCCCAGTCCTATCCCGCAGATGGAGCGACGGTTGGAGCGCCTGCGGGAGGTACGCCTCTCGGAGGGGATAAAGGTGCCGGACGGTCTTTTGGCCGGCAAGGAGCGGCTGGTGGTGCCGCGGAACAGCTCCGTGCGGTTGTTGCTCGATCAGGGGACACTGACGACGGGGTATTTCTCGTTCCTGTTCAGTGGTGGAAAGGACGCGGATATCAAGATCGGTTATGCGGAGGCGTTGTATAAACAGGATAACCAATCAACTACCAAGTCCTATAGCTTGCCCTCGAAAGGAAATCGCGACTCGATTGAGGGAAAGGCCTTTATCGGTTATGCCGACCGGATCCTGCCCGATGGAAGCGACGGCCGTTGTTTCACCTCGTTGTGGTGGCGTACGTGGCGTTACGTGGAGTTGAGGATCGATACGAAGGAGGAGGCGTTGACGATTGATGACCTCTATGGCCATTTCTCGGCTTATCCTTTCCGCAATGAGACCACCTTCTCGGCGCCCGGGCATGAGGAGCTGGAGCGGATGCTGGAGATCGGTTGGCGAACGGCTCGCCTTTGCGCTAACGAGACCTATATGGATTGTCCCTATTATGAGCAATTGCAATATTTTGGCGATACCCGGATCCAGGCGATGATATCGCTCTATAATACCCGCGACTCGTTTATGGTGAGGAACGCGCTCGAGCAGGGGCGCCAGTCGATGGTGGCCGATGGGCTGACCATGAGCCGCTATCCGAGTTACGTGCATCAGTTCATCTCCTCTTTTTCCTTATGGTGGATTTGCATGGGGCACGACTATTGGATGTATCGGGGCGACGAGGACTACCTCCGGACGCTTTTGCCCGCTTACCGGGAGATCCTTACCTGGTATGAGCGTTGGTTGAAGCCCGATTACAGCCTGGATTACGTGCCCTATTGGTTCTTTGCCGACTGGGCGGACGGGTTCGATTATGGTGAGCCGATCCGTGAGGCGGCGGGCAATTCCGCCTTTCAGGACCTGCTCTACTTGTTGACACTCGAGGCGGTCGAGCCGATGGAGCGGACGATGGGCATTCCGGCCCTGGCCGACCATTACAAGACGATCGCCGGGCATATACGCGATGGCTTCCGGGCGAAATATTGGGTACCCGGGCGCTCGTTGTTCGCTGATACCTATTCTAAAAACTCATTCTCGCAACATGTGAATGCCCTGGCGATACTGGCGGGCATGAGCGAGGGCGAGGAGGCCCGCCGGGTCATGGAACATACCTTGTCGGATACGACACTGGTGCAGACGACGATCTATTTCCGTTATTATCTCCATCAGGCATTAAGCAAGGCGGGGATGGGAGACCAGTTGGTGGATAACCTCCAGATCTGGCGAGACCAGATGGCCTTGGGGTTGACCACCTGGGCAGAGATGCCCGAGCCGTCCCGGTCGGACTGCCACGCCTGGGGAGCCAGCCCGAATATTGAGTTGTTCAGGATCTTATTGGGCATCAGAAGTATGGCTCCGGGATTCCGGGAGATCTGGATCGAGCCGGCCTTGGGCGATTTGAGGGAGGTGTCGGGTTCGATGCCGCATCCTTTGGGAGAGATCAAGGTGGCTTACCGGTTGGACAAACGGGGTAAGGGAAAGGTGGTTATCTCGTTGCCGGAGGGGACGAAAGGCGTGTTTGCCTGGAAAGGCAAGGAGCTGCCGTTGAGCGGAGGAACGCAGGAACTGGAACTGTAAGGGGGGATTCAGTATGCTCTACGCATATGTACGTATGTATCGCTTGACACGTACGTATGTATCTATGAATAAGTCCGGTCGTGACACCTGTCACGACCGTATGTGTTTATTGACGCGATCTATTTAAATGAAGAGGTTGAGGTTCGCGTCGTCTGTTCTCTCAAGGTAGGTCGCTACACCACCGAGCGTAACGTTGTCGAGCAGCTCCTCTTTCTTGACGCCCATCACGTCCATGCTCATGGTGCAGGCGATCATCTCCACGCCATTCTCTACCGCTTGCTGGATCAGGCTCTCCAGGCTGTCGATCCGCTTGTCGCGCATGATCATCCGCATCAGGCGGCTGCCCATGCCCATCATGTTGAGTTTCGACAGTTTGAGCTGTCCGCTGTGGGCCGGGAGCATCATGCCGAACATTTTGCCAAACAGGTCTTTCGTTACGGCTGGCTTCTGCCGTTTCTTGATGATGTTCAGGCCCCAGAAGGTGAAGAAGAGGCTGACCTTCTCTCCCGTGGCGGCCGCCCCGTTGGCGATGACAAACGAGGCGAGCGCCTTGTCCAGGTCGTCGCTGAAGACGACAATGGTCTTGTTCTTACGGGCGATCGGTTCCCCTACCGTTGGTTGCGGCCGTTTTTTTTACGGATCGTCGCTTTCACGATCCCTTCCTGGTTGTCCAGCCCGACCAGCTCGGCGCCGGTCGTCTTGCACCAAGCGGCGACGTCCTTGCCAAAGGCCTGGTCGGTCGCCGAGATTTCCAATAGGCCATCTTCCGTCAGGGTCTCGTAATTTTTCTTCAGTTGCATGATCGGTCCGGGGCACATCAAGCCACAGGCATCTACTTTAAGGACAGACGCATGGGGGGCGCATCCGCATGCCGCCGGTTGGTCTGCCTTGGGGCAGAAGGGCTGGTTGTGGATCGGGGCGGTCGCCACGCTCCAGGTCTTGTAGCCACCCGACAGGTTACGGACATCCTTGAAACCGTTTTGGGTCAGGATACGGTAGGCCAGGTAGCCACGCAGGCCAACCGCGCAGGTGACGACGATGGGTTTCTCCTTGGGCAGCTCGTCGAGATGCTCGCGGAGCTCGTCTACCGGGATGTTGATGAACCCGGGGATCGTACCCAGCTCATATTCCGCCTTGGTACGGACGTCGATACGGACCGTGTCGTCTGACAGGTTGGCGATCTCTCGCCAGCTGATGATCCTCGACTTGCCCGTCAGGATATTCTCGGCCACGAAACCGGCCATGTTCACCGGATCCTTGGCGGAGGAGTAGGGAGGCGCATAGGCGTGCTCCAGTTCGGTCAGGTCGTAAATGGTGCCTTGTCGCTCAATCGTCTGGGCCAGCATCTCGATTCGTTTGTCTACCCCTTTGAAGCCGACAATCTGCGCGCCAAGCAGGCGACCGTTGTCGGGCGAGAAGAGGATTTTTATGGAGAGGGCCGCCGAGCCGGGATAGTATCCGGCATGTGAGGCGCCATGCGTGTAAGAGGCGATATAGGGAATACCCTCACGCTTCAGCAGCTTGGCATTGGCGCCCGCCGCCGCTACGGTCAGGTCGCATACCTTGGCGACGGAGGTACCCATCGAACCCTTATAGGTAGAGCGGTCGCCGAAGACGATGTTGTCGGCGACGATACGCCCCTGCTTGTTCGCCGGGCCAGCCAATGGGATCATGGCCTTCTTGCCGGTTACGAGGTGATTGACCTCGATCGCGTCGCCCAGGGCGTAGATATTCTTGTCGGAGGTTCTCAGGTAATCGTCGACCGCGATGCCACCCAGTTGGCCGATGGCCAGACCGGCCTCTTTCGCCAGCTTGGTCTCGGGTCGCACGCCAATGCTCAGGATCACCATATCGGCCGGGATCCGTTGGCCACTGTTCAGGAGGACGGTCACGTGGCGCTCGTCATTCTCGAATTTGGCCACGCCATCCTCGAGGATCAGGTGCAATCCCTTTTGCGTGAGGTGTTGGTGTACGATCGCCGCCATCGAGTAATCGAGTGGGGCCATCACTTGGTTGGCCATCTCTACGATCGTGGTCTGGATGCCCAGCTCGTGCAGGTTTTCCGCCATCTCAAGACCGATAAAACCGCCACCGACAACGACCGCCGATTGCGGTTTATGACTGTTGACATATCCTTTGATCTGGTCCGTGTCGGGCACGTTGCGGAGCGTGAAGATCCGCTCGTCCTCAATGCCGGGGATGCGGGGGCGGAGTGGCTCGGCTCCGGGAGAGAGTACCAGCTTCTCCTAGGATTCCACGTAGGTC
>USAD01000173.1 GCA_900552415.1 uncultured Parabacteroides sp. | reverse complement strand
CATACAAGGACAAGCCCTTCACCCGGTCTTTCAATTCTTCATAAAAGACCATGCGGCTCTCGTCCAGATTCTCGTTGTTGACCCGCACGGGCAGCACGAAATGCCGGAACAACTCGTCGGAGACGCTCCTGCCCCAAGGCATCTCCTGCCGGACAGACAGCGCACAGCGCACGTTTTCCAGATAAAAATCGCCCAGATAGTCGGTAATGTCCCCCACGGGCATATAGGCATAGAGAAACGTCATTGCATCGCGTTCCTGCGGCGTCATCGGTTCGTCGAATATCCCGAACAGATCGCCCCGGGGGAGCAGCTCCTGTTTGTACCGGAAATCGGTCTCCACGCGCCGCATGAAACCCTCGTTGCCGGCCGGGGAGCACGCCGACAACACGCCCGTGAGCATAAGCAGGCCGGCGAATAGCTGTGTCGTTTTTTTCATCGTAAAGTGAGTTCTATGATTCGGTCGGTATCCTCGGGAACATGCTCCAGATTCAGGACGATCCCTTTTCCCCGGAGCGTGTCGAACTTCACCCGCTCGCCGTTGTTCAGGCACCGGGCGCTCTTCACCCGTTGCGCGAGCTGCAGGTACAGCGCATCGTCCTGCAAATCGAGCACATGCACGTAAAGTTTGTCGCCCTTGCGCGTCGTCACGCCCCAGTCGTGGGGCGGGATGTCGCCGCCGCGGGTTCCGTAGATGCTTTCGCCGTACCGGGCGAGCCATTCGCCCATCTCCCGCAGCCGTTCGACGGCCGTCGCAGGCAGTTTTCCGTCGGGTTGAGGACCGATGTTGAGCAGCAAGTTTCCGTTGCGGCCCGCAGCCCGCACGAGGTAGTGGATCAGCGTCTTCGTCGATTTGTAATCGAGGTCGGTGATCTTGTAGCCCCACATGCCGTTCATGGTCTCGCAGGTCTCCAGCGGCAGGTCGAGGCTGACCTCCTGGCCTTCCGAGAAGCCGGCCGTGTTCTGTCCGGGCAGGTCGCGCTCGAAGATCTGGATGTCCTCGCCGGCGATCGGCGCCTCGTGGTGGTTGTTGCCGATCAGGCAGCCGGGTTGCGCCTCATGGATGCGGCTATAGATGCCGGGGAAACCCCAGTCGAAATCAGGGTTGTCGCGTTGGTCCCATTTCCCGTCGAACCAGATGGCGTTCACTTCGCCGTAGTTGGTGAGCAGCTCGTGCAACTGGTTGTTCATGAAGGCGTAATAGTCTTTCCATTGTCCTTTCAGCGGGCGACCCGTGCCGCGGCCACTGTTGCCCAGGGGCACGTAGTCGTCGCGGGTCCAGTCGATGAGCGAGTAATAGAAATGGAGGTTGATGCCCTCCTCATGGCACGCGTCGGCCAGCTCCTTGACGATATCCCGTTTGAAAGGGGTCGCCTTGGTGATGGTGAAGTTGCTGTATTGGCTGTCGAACATCGAGAAGCCGTCGTGGTGGCGGGTCGTGAAGCAGATGTATTTCGCTCCCGCGGCCTTGATGGCCTTGACCCACTCGCGGGCGTCGAACGAGGCGGGATAGAAACCACCGGCCATCTTGCCATATTCCTCGTAGTTGATGTTCTTGTTATTGAGGACCCATTCGCCATCCGCCAGCATACTGTAGATGCCCCAATGGATAAAGATTCCGAACTTGTTGTCCTGGAATTCTTTCCTGGCCTCCAGGATTTGTGGTGAGGGGCGATAGCCCTCTTGAGCGACCAGCGGGAAGGCCAGCCCAGCCGCCAGCAATAAGCTTAAGAATTGTTTTCTCATGATATGTCCAATTTTAACGGGAATCAAAAGTATTTACTTTTCCCGAGAAAAAGAACGAGTCGGGCCGGAAAGTTTGGGGGCGTTCGGTTTTGTCTGTTAGTTTTGGTATTTTCGCGGCAAAAATATGGAGAAAGCATGGAAGAGTATTTGAGTGCCTTGAATGAGAGCCAGCGGGCGGCGGTGGAATATAACGACGGTCCGGCGCTGGTGGTCGCTGGAGCCGGATCGGGCAAGACCCGTGTCCTGACTTATAAGATCGCCTACCTGTTGAACCTGGGGTTGCCGCCTCAGTCGATTTTGGCCTTGACCTTTACGAACAAGGCGGCCCGCGAGATGAAGAGCCGTATCGCCGCCATCGTGGGCGAGCAGAAGGCCCGTCGGCTCTGGATGGGTACGTTCCACTCCATTTTCTCGCGTATCCTGCGGGCCGAGGCGGACAAGCTGGGCTATCCCTCGAACTTCACGATCTATGACGCGGCCGACTCAAAAAGCCTGCTGAAGACGATCATCAAGGAGATGCAGCTCGACGATAAGGTCTATAAGCCCGCCACGGTGCAGACGCGGGTGTCGAACGCGAAGAATGCCCTGATCACCTGCACGGCTTATGACCGGAGCAAGGAGCTGATCGAGGCCGATACGCAGTCGCGTGTGCCCCTTATCCGCGAGATCTATGCCCGTTACCAGAGCCGTTGTTTCCAGGCCGGGGCGATGGACTTCGACGACCTGCTCTTGCAGACCAACATCCTTTTCCGCGACCATCCCGACGTGCTGGCCAAGTATCAGGACTTTTTCCGCTACGTGCTGGTGGACGAGTACCAGGATACCAATTTCGCCCAGCACCTGATCGTCCAGCGGTTGTGCGAGCGACACCGGCGGATCTGTGTCGTGGGAGATGACGCGCAAAGCATTTACTCTTTCCGTGGGGCGAATATCGACAATATCCTGCAATTCCGGAATGTCTATCCCGGCTGCCGCCTCTTCAAGCTGGAGCAGAACTATCGTTCGACCCAGACCATCGTGGATGCCGCCAACAGCCTGATCGACAAGAATACCCGCCAGATCCCAAAGGTGGTCTTCTCGGAGCGCGAGCGTGGCGACAAGATCCGGGTCATCTCCGCCTATTCCGATTATGAGGAGGGTTACGCGGTCGCGGGGCGGATCGCCGGCATGTTGCGTGGTGGCATGAAGGCCCGCTCGTATGCCGATTTCGCTATCTTGTATCGTACGAACGCCCAGTCGCGCATTCTCGAGGAGGCCTTGCGCAAGCGCGGCATTCCCTATAAGATCTATGGCGGTCTCTCATTCTTCCAACGCAAGGAGGTGAAAGACGTGATCGCTTATTTCCGTCTCCTGGTGAACCCGCACGATGAGGAGGCGTTGAAGCGGGTTATCAATTATCCCGCCCGTGGCATCGGCGAGACAACGGTGGCCAAGGTGGCGGCAACCGCTTCCGACCGCTCCGTCAGCCTTTGGGAGGTGCTTCAGGACCCGATTGGACACGCCTTGCCGGTCAATGGCGGGACGGCCAAGAAATTGTCCGCTTTCCGGGAACTGATCGAGCGGCTGTCGGAACTGGCGACGACGCTTCCCGCCGACGAGCTGGCGCCGGTGGTGGTCAAGGAAACGGGGCTCGTGAAGGCGATCTTCGAGGACAGTTCGGTGGAGGGAATCAGCCGCCAGGAGAATATGCAGGAGTTGCTGAAGAGTATCTCCGAGTTTTGCGACCTGCGTCGTGAGGAGGGCAATGGCGAGGTGTCGCTCGCCGATTTCCTCTCGGAGGTGGCCTTGCTGACCGATCAGGATAACGATAAAGAGGAGAACGCCGACAAGGTGACGATGATGACTGTCCATGCCGCCAAGGGACTGGAGTTTCGTGATGTCTTCATCGTTGGCCTCGAGGAGGACCTTTTCCCGTCGAGAATGTCGAAAGACAGCGAGCGGGCGGTGGAGGAGGAGCGTCGCCTCTTTTATGTGGCGCTCACTCGTGCCGAGGAGTGTTGCGTGTTGAGTTACGCCAAGAGCCGTTATCGCAACGGGAAGACCGAGATCTGCTCGCCCAGTCGTTTCCTGCGGGATATCGACAGCTGTTTCCTTGAGATCGAGGCCCCGTTGGCGGGACAGCCGTCGGGCTATCAACAGCCGTCGTCGCGTCCGGTATTCGAGTCGCCTTTTACCCAGCCGCGGGCGGTTTGGGGAGAACCGGCGGCGACGCGTGCGGCCCGTCCGGCGACGGTCGAGCCGGCACCTTCCCGCCCGGCGCGGTTGAGCCGGATCCCGTCATCCGCCCCATCACCATCGGCCGACGCCGTGAACCTGCCCGGAGGTGGTCGCTTGCGGGTTGGCTCGAAGGTACGCCATGAGCGGTTTGGCGAGGGCGAGGTGTTGGCGATCGAAGGAACGGGCGGCGATACGAAGGCCAAGGTCGATTTCCCGAATTTCGGCCAGAAGCAATTACTCCTGAAATTCGCCAAGCTGACGATCCTGGATTGAGGGCGCCGCGTGATCTTTTTCACCCGCTTTTGCCCTCATTTATTAATTTTTACTATATTCGCGTTATAAATTGCTGGAAAATAGAAGACTTAATGATAGATTTCGAGAAGATACCGTCTCCATGTTATGTGATGGAGGAAAAATTGCTGAGAGATAATCTTTCCCTAATAAAAAGCGTAAAAGATCGTGCGGGCGTGAATATTATTTTGGCCTTTAAGGCGTTCGCCTTGTGGAAGGCGTTCCCCATTGTCCGCGAGTATATTCCTTATTCGACGGCGAGTTCCCGTTTTGAGGCCCAGTTGGCTTTCGAGGAGATGGGCAGCCGGGCGCATACCTACTCGCCCGCATATACGGAGGCGGATTTCCCCACGATATTGAAATATAGTAGTCATGTGACTTTCAACTCGCTGAGCCAGTTTGAGCGTTTTTATCCGATGGTTCAGGCGGATGGCGGACGTGTCTCGTGTGGCTTACGGATCAACCCGGAGTATTCGGAGGTGGAGACCGATCTTTACAATCCTTGCGCGCCGGGATCGAGAATGGGTGTCACCCGCGATTTGCTGGGCGATCGCCTGCCGGAAGGTATCGAGGGATTGCATTTCCACACCCTGTGTGAGTCGACCTCTTATGACCTGGAGAAGACCCTCGCGGTGGTTGAGGAGCGTTTCGGCCAGTTCTTGCCCCGGCTGAAATGGCTGAACATGGGCGGCGGCCATTTGATGACCCGCGAGGGATACGATGTCGAGCACCTGATCGGATTGTTGCGAGGCTTCAAGGCCAAATATCCCAATCTGGAGCTGATCATGGAGCCGGGAAGCGCCTTCGCCTGGCGGACCGGGTTCCTGTTGACTACGGTGGTGGATATCGTCGAGAATCATGGCATCAAGACGGCGATTATCGACGCGTCGTTAACCTGTCACATGCCCGACTGCCTGGAGATGCCCTATAAGCCGGCTATCCGGAACGCTACGGACGCCGTGGCGGGTAAGCCGACCTACCGGATTGGTGGTAACAGTTGCCTGAGTGGCGACTTTATGGGCGACTGGTCGTTTGACGAGCCCCTGAAAGTGGGCGACAAATTGATCTTTGAGGATATGATCCACTATACGATCGTCAAGACGACGATGTTTAATGGTATTCCTCATCCCTCATTAGCGATGTGGAGCAAGGAGGACAAGCTGGTCATGTTCCGCACGTTTGGTTATGAAGATTATAAGAACAGAATGGATTAAGGAGATTAGAGTATGGGCTTTTTTAGTTTTTTCACGAAGGAGAAGAAGGAGACATTAGACAAGGGCTTGTCGAAAACCAAGCAGAATGTCTTCACCAAGATCACCCGTGCGATCGCAGGAAAGAGCAAGGTCGACGATGAGGTGCTGGATAATTTGGAGGAGGTCCTGATCACCTCCGACGTGGGAGTCGAGACGACCCTGAAGATCATTGACCGTGTCGAGAAACGGGTGGCCCGCGACAAATATGTGACGACACAAGAGCTGACAGGCCTTTTGCGCGATGAGATCGCGACACTCCTGACGGAGAATAATACGGAGGATGGCGTTGGTTTCGACGTGCCTGCCGACAAGAAGCCCTATGTCATCATGGTTGTGGGTGTGAATGGCGTTGGAAAGACGACGACGATCGGCAAATTGGCCTACCAGTTCAAGAAGGCGGGCAAGTCGGTCTATCTGGGAGCTGCCGATACCTTCCGTGCGGCCGCTGTCGAGCAACTGGTTATCTGGAGTGAGCGGGTTGGCGTGCCGGTCGTAAAGCAGAAGATGGGTTCCGATCCGGCATCGGTCGCTTTTGATACATTAAGCTCGGCTAAAGCGAATGGCGCTGACGTGGTGATCATCGATACGGCAGGCCGCTTGGCTATT
>USAD01000172.1 GCA_900552415.1 uncultured Parabacteroides sp. | reverse complement strand
GAGAACACGCCCAACAAGCACACGATCAATAATAAGAATCTCTTTGACATAAAAACAAACATTAAATGTGATTACTCACTAGTATAGACGGGAACAATAGCTTTTTCCCCTATCGGGGGGTAGGAGAAAAAGCATAAATTTTTATAAAGCCGTTACCTTTACGGAAGAAATTCGATCATTCCAACTACTATGCGAACTTCCCACAAAACATTCTTTCAAATTAGGGAGACACACCTGGCCAACCCTATCAATGCCAGTATAACTCCTAATCCTAAAGTCTCCATTAATTTCCACAAAGATATTCGGATAAACGGTAAATGAAAAACTATGATTCGCAAAATTCGAATCCTCAAAAAACTCAAATAGAATATACTCGCCCATAGTATAAGCCGCTAACGCTGTTGTCTTATCATTCATCTCATAATTGCAGCCATCCAACTCTGAATAATCATTTTTAAGATTAGCGACTTCCTTTTTGGATTCCGTACTTTTCAAATGCACTCTCCTCATTTTATCGAGATAATAATCATCATCATACAAAAATAAATTAGCCCTGAAACCCTCTTTTTCTGGTTTAGGAGCGAGAGCATAAGTAGAAATTTCATTCTCTCCTGTTTTCATAAGACTTGTAGGATCCAAATATTTTCCTGCTTGAACAATTCCTGGCAGTTTCGCATGAAAAGATTCATTATCATCAAAATACTCAATCTCCCCTGTTATATGTGTGTAAGTAACCAAGTCTGGCAACGCATATAAATCAGTCAATGTATTATATACTGTTGAATCACTTACCCAAATTATAGAATCGCCAATCTGTCTATAATCTAACGCATAATTATTACCTTTATAAATAAAACTTTAGCTCTTTTCTACCGAATTGTCAATAGACTTTGTCATGACCACCTGCAAATCACTATTTTCTAGACTAGAATCATCTAAAATTTCGTTATTGCAAGACAAAATTCCCATACAAATACACGAAACACCTAAAAAATTTAAAACACTTTTCATTTTTCTACCTAATTAATTATTACTGTTAAATTATCACTCTCGTGATGTCCCATCTATACTAGTATTATTTAGGCACAAATAAAAATAAATTATCTCAGAAAGAATTCGCGGCTCTGTTTAAATAACGTTAACGAGATAAAAAGGACAAACAGCTCGTCGCCATATTCCAATCGGCCAACGAAAAATCCATCGGCCAACACTTGGACAGAACCAATCGCAAGAAAAACAAACCGTCCAACACTTGGACAGAACCAATCGCAAGAAAAACAAACCGTCCAACACTGAAAAAAAACATCCGCCCAGTGATTTCTTCGGCCGGAAACTTGTTTATTTCCCATTTTTATCTGAAATTGCGGAGGTAACGTTAAACTATAAATTAAACAGTTATGAAAACTATTTTTTCGACGTGTCCCTATTCTCAGGCACGAACCAATGAGTTCTTCACCCTCGCCAACCAGATCCTCCAAGCGGCAGAAACGATGCTGACCGGGAAAACGGAGGCGCAGTCCATGATCGCGGCCTACAAGACTCCGGTCGAGGCATTCGACGCGGCCCTCAAGCAAAGCGCCAAAAACAGTTACACCGCCTCGGTAGAGATGGCCGACCAAGCGGTCGACCAGACGTGGAGCGACATGTGGACCATGACGAAGGCGATGGTGCGACATCCCAACCTGGAGCGGCGCAAGGCATCGGCCGCGGTCTACGACCTCATGCAAAAATATGGCAACGTCACCAGCCTTTCTTATAAGGAGGAGTACGGGCGGCTGAAAAACCTGTCGCAAGACCTTGAGGCGCTCGGGACGGAGCAGCTCGGCCTGGCTTACGTGGACGAGTGGTTTGAGGAGCTGAAAAAACGGATCGCCACCTACGAGACCGCCGAGGCGGGAAGGCTCGCCGAGGAGGATGCCCGTCAGGTGGGCGTTGTCAAGGCGACGCGCCAGGCGACGGAAGACGCGCTCCGGCTGCTGCTCCGCCAGATCGAGGCACTGGTGCTCATCAATGGCGAGGCGGGTTACACGGAGTTCATCGCCCGCGTCAACACGCTCTTCTCAGAGATGAAGACGGTGATCAAGTCGCGCCAGACGAAGGCGGCCAACAAGCCGGAAGACGCGGGCAAGGCAGACACCACCCTGCCATCGCGCGAGCCGGATCCGGAGATCGCCCCGGGCCTGAACAACGACGAGGAAGAGGGCGGCGGCACGCCGGGCGGCGTCTAAACGGCGACCGTCCGTATAAACCAACACGTGCGTATGTGAAGACTATCACATACGCACGTGTCAATTATAGGTTATTCAAGCCTCAGGCTTTCTCCCATTGCTCGCGCAAAAGTTTCACGGCAGCGGGCACCACAACCGAGCGATCGCCCTGGCACCCACACTCGAAGCTGACATACTTGTCGTATTTCAGCATCTTCAAGGCCTTGAAGCCATCGACATAATTGTCGGCCTCACCATCCTCGCCCGGCATGCTCCGGCGCTTACGGCTGGCCACATGCACATGTTGCAAATATTGGCCCGCGGAGATAAAGGCACCCATATCCGAAGTCTCTTCCCACGTCATGTGCCAGAAATCGCCCATGCAACGTACACCAGGGCAATCGATGTCGCGACAAAGAGATGCCGCGTCGGCTACCTGACGCAAATAGAAGCACTCCTTACGGTTAAGCGGCTCGAAGATAACCGTTGTCCCATGCTCGGCGGCATAGGTTCCCATCTCCTTGAATTGCTCGCACAAGAAATCGCGTGTCTCCATCGTATGCGGCAAGACAGGCACCTGACCATTAAAAGCGGGTACGATAATCACGCCGACCGAGCCCAACTGACCCGCCGCCTCGATGATCTCCTTCATCGTATCCATACACTGCTTGCGAACCTCCGGTTTCGTAGAAAGAATGAAACCATCGAATCCGGCACAGATCGCGCTGACCTTGATATTCCGGCCATTCAACGCCTGCCGCAACTCATCCACACGTTTACCAAGCCCTTTGCCTCCCGGCTCAAAGCCGACAACGCCCAATTTCTCCATGAAATCAAGCTTCTCGTTCAAGCTCTCTCCCGGAGCGATTCCCTCCTGGAACGACAACTTCAACGGCAAGCTCTCAGCCGCATTCCCAGCGGACTCTTTAGTCGACGCCGTAGCGCCTTGTCCGCCACAAGAGGCCAAGAGGGCGCCGCCCATCGTGAGAGCCGCCCCCTTAAAGAAATCCCTTCTTGTCAATTCCATAGGCCTGCCTTATTTCTTGTCGATTGGTTTACCCGGAACAGCTACCGTGAAACCACTCATATCCATCTTGCCCAGGTTCAAATCCTTCGGCGTATAATTCAATTGTGAAGCGGTCATCGCCTCCCAAGTGGTCTCAGCGCCGGTATAAGCGGACTCACGACCCATAATCGCCGCCATATTTGATACGGCCGTCTCGCTCGCCTGCTCAATAGGCTTACCACCACGGATGCAGTTGATCCAGTTCACGTGCTCCAGCGTATAAGGATCGGTCTGCTTGAAGTTCGCCTTCTCGGCCTCGGCGTCGTATTTCCAGATCACGTTGCCCGCCAGGTCCTTGATCTCCATCGTCGAGCTGTCCCAAGAGCCCTTCGTGCCTTGGATGAACTCACTCACGTTGTTGGCGCAACCATCAATCTGACGGCACATACTGTGCAGGTGAATGCCATTCTCCATCGTGAAATCAACACTGAAGTTATCGTATTGATCACCCGTGATACGACGTTGACGGGAACCGAAAGCGACCGCCTTAGCCGGTTTCAAGCCACTGAACCAAGTGAACACGTCGATGTTATGGACATGCTGCTCGACGATATGGTCGCCCGAGAGCCATTTCCAGTTCACCCAGTCCTTGATCATATACTCGCAATCGCTCCAACCCTGCTGACGCTCGCGATACCAAAGCATATTCTGGTTCCAATAAACCGCGCCACCAGTAATCTCGCCGATCATGCCCTCCATGATCTTCTTATAAGACTCCACATAGCTGCGTTGGTGATGACGTTGTGTTCCGGTAACGACACACAGGTTCTTAGCCGATGCCTGTTTAGCTGTCGCCATGATCGTCCGGTAACCAACAGGATCCACACAGATCGGTTTCTCCAGGAAAGAATGCTTACCCTTCTCTGTCGCGTACTGGAAATGCACCGGGCGGAAGAAAGGCGGTGTCGCGATGATCACCACATCCACGCCACTATCGATTACTTGCTTATATGCGTCAAGTCCCACGAAACGCTTGTCCGCCGGGACATCAATATTCTTCTCGTCTTTCAACTTCTTGGCCAGCTCATCCACACGCTCCTGGAAAGTATCGCCCAAAGCCGTAATGGTCACACCATTCGCCGCGTTCAGGAAATTGAACGCCGCGCCAGAGCCACGTCCGCCACATCCGATGATACCCGCTTTCAACTCTTTTCCGTCTGTCGCCAAATCTGGCAATTCCGGAATGTAATAAGATCCCGGCTCACGCAACGGCTTTACCTGAGCCTCGCCGGCAGCGCCGCCGCCACAAGAGGTTAATACCGCGCCTGTACCTGTACCCATGACGCCCAACGCGCCAACCGCAGCTGAACGCTTCAAGAACGACCGCCGACTGATTCCATTTCCTTTTTCCATGATATTCTACGATTTAATTCAGTGATTAGATTATATAAACTATTATTGATTCATCTCACAAACCACGCGGAAACCGATACCCTTGATATCAGAATACCACCAAATACTCTTCGGTTGTTGCGGATCGGTTTTCAACCAAGCGTCATGCTCCGTATGACTACGTGCGGCGCAACGTACGTCCGCAGCGTCGGAAGCATAATAACCACCACGAACAACCCATTCCTCACCTTCCGTATTGATCGGGTTCTCCACTTGATCCGCCCATTTGCCGTAAGCGTCGGGGCTATACTTATCCGCGCAATATTCCATGACATTTCCCAGCATATTCTTCAAACCGAAAGGATTCGCCTCAACGCTTGAGGGTTCCTGTGTCCGGTTACCGCTATTCTTAGCATAAATCACGAAAGGACTGATGCCCTCGGTATCCGCGTCGAAGAACTTACGCCAGAAACCCTGATCTGAAAAGTCTTTCGGATTACCCTCGAAGAAATAGGGAGTTTCCGTTCCACCTCGTGCGGCATATTCCCATTCCGCCTCGGTCGGCAGGCGATATTTCTTGCCAGTTTTCTTTGACAACCACTGGCAGAAAGTTTCCGCCGCATAATGCGTCATCGTAATAGCCGGGCGATCGCCACTGCCCCATCCCTGATCCGGGAAACCGAAAGGCGGTGTCGGACCAGAGATCGCGTCAACTTCCGGATTGCTGTTGTTCTGATAAACCTCCTCAGGCGGCGTGCGTCCCTCGCTCATGGTCTGGCCATAGAAAGCCCAATACTGATCCCATGTCACTTCCACCTCGGCCATAAAGAAAGGACTGACCGAAACCGTACGTACCGGTGCCTCATCCGCTTGATGGAAAGGCTCACTCGCCTCGCTACCCATCTTAAACGTACCACCAGGAATCGCCTTCATCTTGAAAGAGACCATCGTACCCGGAATCTGCTCAACATAATCGGTGAAAGAGGTTACAATTGCCGGTTCCTTAAAGAAAAGACTCGTATCGACCGGAGCGGAACCTGTCGCCAAACCACCAATACCCGTCATCTTCGAATGGCTGTAATTCGGATTATAATGGCCCGCATCCAAGTGGCAACTGATACATTGAAGATCGAGCTTCTCCTCGTTCTCCTCATAATAAAGGTGAGCCGTAACACCATCATCCGTCACGCCTTCCGGAAAAAGATTCTGGTGGCAATCCTTACAAGACTCATTCGGGATATACTTGACCGCGTGCTCAAGCTCCGATTTCAAGTCCCAATCCATCTCAGACGTATCTTTAGTCAGATACGACCAGACATCCTTAAGCCCTAATTTAGCCTTAGCCGTATAATGCCCCCACGTATCACTTTGGGGCGGCAGGTGACAAGCGACACAATGTGTCTTCACGCCACTGCCATTATTCACATGCTTGGAAAGTTTCCAGCTATCCTCAACATGCGGATGGACGTGACACTTCATACACGACTCATCCGAAGAAAAATAGACAGAAGCCTTATAAGCGGATACGACCAAACCGCATCCGATCAATAAGCCTATAAAAAATATAAAACCTTTTCGCTTAAAAAAAATCTGTTTACGTCCCGGCCTACCGCCCACCGAGCTGTTCTCATTTCCCATGAT
>USAD01000171.1 GCA_900552415.1 uncultured Parabacteroides sp. | reverse complement strand
AGGGAGCATGCCGTGTAGGACTTACCCGAGCGCAAAGGTAGGAATTTTCTTTTACACACCAAGCCTTTTCATGAAATAGATCCAAAATTAGAAAACAATCTTTTTATAATCATCATCTTACAACTATGTTAAAAAATGTCCTCACGCATTCCCTGCCAGAATCAAAGATGCATGTTCATTTTTTTCATACCTTCGCGCCCAGATAAATGTATAATTAAAGACGAGAACAAATGGGTGGTTTTTTCGGGACGATTTCTAAGCAAGCTTGCGTAACGGATCTATTTTACGGTACAGACTACAATTCCCATCTCGGGACACGCCGTGGCGGTATGGCCACGTATGATGGAGAAAACGGATTTATGCGCTCTATCCATAATCTGGAAAACTCATATTTCCGTTCTAAATTTGAATCCTCACTCTCCAAATTCAAGGGTAACGCCGGCATCGGCATCATCAGCGACACGGATGCACAGCCGATTGTCATCAACTCTCACCTCGGAAAATTCGCGATTGTCACGGTCGCCAAGATCGTGAACATGAAGGAACTGGAAAAGGAACTGCTCGCTGCCAACATGCACTTCGCTGAAGTCAGCTCCGGCAAGACAAACCAGACCGAGTTGATCGCCATGCTGATTATACAAGGGAAAAACTTCGTTGAGGGAATCGAGAATGTCTATAACAAGGTGAAGGGCTCTTGCTCAATGCTTCTTCTGACAGAAGACGGTATCATTGTCGCTCGCGACAAGTGGGGACGCACACCAATCATTATCGGCAAGAAAGAGGGCGCTTATGCGGCTACCAGCGAGTCGAGCAGCCTGCCTAACCTGGATTATGAGATCGAGAAATATGTGGGCCCGGGTGAGATCATCCGATTGCGGGCTGATGGAATGGAGCAGATGCGCAAACCTAACGAGGGAATGCAGATCTGCTCTTTTTTGTGGGTTTACTACGGCTTCCCAGTCTCTTGCTACGAAGGACGTAACGTTGAGGAGGTCCGTTTCTTGAGTGGTTATAAGATGGGTAAGAAAGACGACTCAGAGGTCGATTGCGCTTGCGGTATTCCGGACTCAGGCGTTGGTATGGCCTTAGGATACGCAGAGGGTAAAGGAGTTCCCTATCACCGTGCGATCGCCAAATATACGCCGACCTGGCCCAGAAGCTTCACCCCTGAGAACCAAGAGATGCGTTCGCTCGTAGCCAAGATGAAGCTGATCCCCAACCGGGCAATGCTGGAAGGCAAGCGAATCCTGTTCTGTGACGATTCCATCGTACGCGGTACTCAATTGAGAGATAACGTCAAGATCCTTTATGATTACGGAGCAAAGGAGGTACACATGCGTATCGCCTGTCCGCCCCTGATTTATGGTTGCCCGTTCATCGGCTTCACCTCATCAAAGAGCGACCTGGAGTTGATTACCCGCCGCATCATTAAGGAGTTGGAAGGCGACGAGAACAAGAATCTCGACAAGTACGCGACAACCGATTCTCCGGAATATAAACGGATGGTACAGATCATCGCCGACCGCTTTGGTTTGACCTCCTTGAAATTCAATACGCTCGAGACCCTTGTCGAGGCGATCGGACTTCCGAAGTGCAAAGTCTGCACGCACTGTTTCGACGGCTCAAGCTGTTTCTAAAGGCAAAAGACATTGAGGGATAATCATAGATAGCGAGGCAATTTGTCTCGCTATTTTTTTGTGATTTGCCCACCTTTAGCTACTTTTAGGGCACGAATAAAATAACAAAATGATATGGATAAGACTTTGCTGGAACGTTTTTTAAAATATGTGACTTTCGATACCCAATCGGATGAGACGACTGGTGTGACACCAAGTACGCCCGGTCAACGGGTTTTCGCCGATGCACTAGTCAAGGAGCTTCAAGAGATCGGCCTTGAGGAGATCTCATTGGACGAGAATTGCTATGTAATGGCAACCTTGCCGGCCAACACGACAGACCAGATTCCAACGATTGGATTTATCGCTCACCTGGATACCAGTCCGGATATGTCGGGTAAGGAGGTTACACCACGCATCGTGAAATACGAGGGCGGCGATATCACCCTCAACGAGGAGGAGCAAATCATCCTCTCTCCCGAGAAATTCCCCGAGCTGCTGGATTACGTCGGACAAGAGATCATCGTCACCAACGGCAAGACTCTCCTGGGTGCTGATGATAAGGCGGGTGTAGCCGCCATTATCTCTGCCGTTGCCCATCTGAAGGCGCATCCGGAGATCAAGCACGGCAAGATACGGATCGCTTTCACGCCTGACGAGGAGATCGGCGAAGGCGCCGACCATTTCGACGTGAAGAAATTCGGTTGCGAATGGGGTTATACGATCGACGGCGGCCAGATTGGCGAACTGGAGTATGAGAACTTCAATGCCGCTGCTGTACGGGTATCTTTCAAGGGACTGAACGTTCATCCCGGTTACGCTAAAGACAAGATGCGCAATGCCGCCCTGCTCGCCGCCGAGTTCGCCATGCGACTACCCGCTACCGAGCGACCGGAACATACCTCCGGCTATGAGGGCTTCTTCCACCTGACCGGCATGACCGGATCGGTCGAGGAGGCGACACTCACCTACATCGTCCGCGACCACGACCGTGGAAAATTCGAGGCTCGTAAAGCGTTGTTCGCAATCTTAACCGATGACATGAACAGCCGTTATCCGGACAGCGTAACCCTGGAGATCAAGGATCAATATTATAATATGAAATCGGTCGTCGAACCGAAAAAGGAGGTGGTCGACCTGGCTTTCGAGGCCATGACACAAGTCGGCGTCAAACCGCTCGTCAAGCCTATCCGGGGCGGCACGGACGGCGCACGGCTCTCCTTCATGGGTCTGCCTTGCCCGAACCTGTTCGCAGGCGGCCTCAATTTCCACGGGCGTTATGAGTTCTTGCCCATACCGTCACTGGAAAAGAGCATGGAAACTATTATTAAAATCATAGAGCTAACCGCTCATAAATCTTAAATTACAAAGCACATGAAAACAACTCCGTTTACCGAGACGCACATCGCGTTAGGAGCGAAAATGCATGAATTCGCGGGTTATAATATGCCAATCGAGTACTCTGGCATTATCGATGAACACATGACCGTCGTCAATGGCGTCGGCGTATTCGATGTCTCACACATGGGTGAGTTCTGGGTCAAGGGACCGAACGCCTTGGCATTCATCCAATCCGTCACCTCCAACGACGCCTCCAAGCTGACGATCGGCAAGGCGCAATATACCTGCTTCCCTAACGAGAAGGGCGGCATCGTCGACGATCTGCTGGTCTATTACTACGAGCCGGAAAAATATATGTTGGTAGTCAACGCCGCCAACATCGACAAGGACTGGGAATGGTGCGTCAGCCATAACACGGTAGGTGCCGAACTTGAGAATGCCTCCGACCGCATGGCACAGCTCGCCATCCAGGGACCGAAAGCGATCGAGGTCTTGCAACGCCTCACACCGGTTGATCTCTCCGCTATTCCCTATTACGCGTTCACGACAGGCGAGTTCGCCGGTTGCAAGAACGTCATCATCTCCAACACGGGCTATACCGGAGCCGGTGGTTTTGAGCTTTATTTCTACCCGAGCGACGCAATGACGATCTGGAACGCTATCTTCGAGGCCGGCAAGCCCGAGGGTATCAAGCCGATCGGATTGGGCGCTCGCGACACACTGCGTCTTGAGATGGGCTTCTGCCTCTATGGCAATGATCTTGACGATACCACCTCGCCTATCGAGGCTGGCTTGGGCTGGATCACCAAGTTTGTTGATGGCAAGGAATTCACCAACCGCGCAGAGCTTGAGCGCCAGAAGAAAGAGGGCGTCGAGCGTAAGTTGTGCGCATTCGAGCTGCAAGACAAGGGTATTCCTCGCCACGGCTATGAGATCGCGGACGCCGAGGGCAACGTGATCGGCGTAGTGACCTCTGGAACCATGTCGCCTGTCCTGAAGAAAGGTATCGGTATGGGCTACGTGAAGACCCCGTTCTCGAAGGTTGGCAGCGAGATCTATATCAAGGTACGTAACAAGAGCCTCAAGGCGCTGGTGGTCAAGGCGCCCTTCCGCAAATGAGAAACGGCAAGGTGAGATTCGGCGTCGTCGGCACCAACTTCATCACCGACTGGGTGATCGCCGGCGCACGCCAGGACGAGCGATTCGAGCTGGCGGCGGTCTACTCACGCACCCAGGAACGGGCGGATGAGTTCGCCGCCAAGCACCAGATTCCCCATACCTTCACATCGCTCGAGGCCATGGCCGAAAGTCCGTTGATCGACGCGGTCTATATCGCATCGCCCAACTTCCTGCACGCCGAGCAGAGCATCCTCTGCATGAGCCGTGGGAAACACGTCCTGTGCGAGAAGCCTTTCGCCTCGAACGCCAAGGAGGTGCGGGCGATGATCGAGGCAAGCGAGCGTTATGGCGTGACATTGATGGAGGCGATGAAACCGACCCTGACGCCCAATTTCAAGGCGGCCCGCGCCGCCCTGAACCGGCTGGGGACGATTCGTCGTTATTTCTCCTGCTACTGCCAATACTCCTCGCGCTACGACAAGTTCAAGGAGGGGATCGTCCTGAACGCTTTCCGGCCTGAGTTGTCGAACGGAGCGATGATGGACATCGGCATCTACACGATCTATCCGATGGTGGTCCTGTTCGGCAAGCCGGAGAAGATCGACGCCTCGGGCATCGTGCTCTCGAGTGGGGCCGACGGACAAGGGGCGGTCAACTTCACCTATCCGGGCATGAACGCAACAACGCTCTACTCGAAGATCGCCAACTCATCCCTGCCGACCGAGATCCAAGGCGAAGAGGGTAACCTCACGCTCGATCGGATCAACATCATCCGGCAGGTGACCTTCACGCCACGACTGGCACCCGCCATGGGACGAGGTCCCGAAGAGGAACCGGAAGACTTGAGCGTACCGACACCCAACGACGAGTATTACTACGAGATAGCGGAATTTATCGACCTGATCGAGGCAGGCAAAAGGCAATCGGAAATCAACAGCCACGCCAATTCCCTTACCACAATCGAGATCATCGATGAGATCCGGCAGCAACTGGGTATCACCTATCCGGCGGATCGGTAAACAACATTACCCAAAAGGGGCACACGATTTGTGTGCCCTTTTTTTATAGTATTTAATCTACATCCTTAAAATATAGAGATATTACAGGCCGCAAGCCCCCCAGTGAAGAGCACTGAGGGATGTTTCCAAACCTCATCATTTCATCTCCTCAAGCATCGCCTTGACAGCGGCCTCCAGTTGCTCATCCTCGCCCTCGGTCGAGCGGGCCGGGTTGTTATAAACCTCGATGTCGGGACGCAGAAGATTATTTTCCATATATTGCCCACGCATATCCACACAACCGACTTGCGGAATACCAAAGACCATAGTCGGATCGATCAGCGTCTCCCACCAAACGGCAGTCATCGTTCCCGGCACAGGCGTTCCGACCAGCTTGCCGACCTTCAGCTCCTTATAGACCCAAGGAAAACCATGGGCGTTACTGTAGTTGTCCTCGCAGACCAACACGCACGAAGGCTTGAGCCACTTATTGTAGGGATCACTACCGATATATTGCCCACGAGGCATGAAACGCTGGTACTCCTTCCCAGCAAGCAGTGTCACCAGGTCATCATGCAGCCAGCCACCGCCATTATGTCGAGTATCGACGATCGCCGCCTCCTTTTGACGGTTCTTATCGCTCAACAACTCGCTATAGACAGTGCGGAAGCTGGGGCTGTTCATTCCCTGTACGTGCACGTAGGCAATCCGTCCTCCGGAGAGCTTATCGACCAACCGCCGGTTTCGTTCCACCCAACGATCATAAAGCAGGGCGTTCTGTCGGGCAAAATCAATCGCTTTAACCGTCACGTCGAAACGACGATTGGCAGCGGGATCATAAATAGCGAGACGTACCGGCTTGCCTGCCTTTCCCTCGAGAAGCGGGAAATAATCCTCGCCTGCCCGGATGGGCTGGCCGTCGATCTTCTCGATGATACAACCCGCTTTGACACCACTATTCTTCACAGCGAAAGGTCCCTTGGCAATCACCTCCTCGATCTTGAGGCCGTCGCCCTCATAACGATCATCGAAGAAAGCGCCTAGACAGGCCGTCTGAAACGTCGGACCGGGAGCGGAATAACGGGCGCCGGTATGCGAACCGTTCAGCTCGCCCAGCATCTCACTCAGCATCTCCTGAAAATCGTAATTATTGTTGATGTGTGGCAGGAAACGGGCGTAGCTAGCCTTATAG
>USAD01000170.1 GCA_900552415.1 uncultured Parabacteroides sp. | reverse complement strand
GATCTATCTCTTGTCGAGGGATATCCTCAAGCGTCGGCGTGCGAAAGAGAGTGATGCTCGTTTTCTCCGTGTTGGTGATATTTATCAGGATGGCCTGTTATGGGTAAAGGCGTTTGGCTCGACCGATGTGGGTGTTTCTTTCCTATTGCGATTAGAGGGAAAAACAATTTTTCATGCGGGCGATTTGAATAATTGGCATTGGACTGACGAGTCGACTCCCGAAGAGGTGAAGGATGCGGAAGGACGTTACTTGAAGGAGATTAGCCGGTTGAGGGAAGAGACAGATAAGCTTGATTTGGCAATGTTTCCGGTAGATCCCCGGTTGGGAAGCGACTTCGATCGGGGTGCCCGGCAATTGGTGGATCGCTTGCGAATCGCTATATTTGTCCCGATGCATTATTGGGAGATGCCCGATAAGACAAAGGTGGTAGAGCCATATGTGACTGGAAAAGGAACCCGTTTTTGTCTGTTGCCGTCTCCCGGGGCATCTGTGGAATTTTAAGAATTTGGAATATGGAGATTAAGAGTAGGTTTGATCATTTCAACATCAATGTGTTGGATTTGGAAAGAAGTATCGCTTTCTATGGGAAGGCGTTAGGGTTAAAAGAGCATCATCGGAAGGAGGCCGCTGACGGTTCGTTCATATTGGTTTACCTGACAGATGGTGTCAGCCCGTTCTTGTTGGAGTTGACTTGGTTGCGTGATCATAAGGAGCCTTATGAATTGGGAGAGAATGAGAGCCATCTTTGTTTTCGGGTAGCGGGCGATTACGATAAGATCCGCGAATATCACCGGGAAATGGGTGCGGTTTGTTTCGAGAATGAGGCAATGGGGCTCTATTTTATTAACGATCCGGACGATTATTGGATTGAGATTTTACCGGCTTCCGATCCCCGATAATTAGATAGAGAGAGAAATGTTGGGGGGACAAATGATAATTATTAAGCGTTCTCATGAAAAAAATTATGAAATTATGTTGCCGCTTAGATTAAACCTATTTATATTTGTTCCCTGTAACATAATAAACAATTAACACATTATTAATCCTAAATATAAAATCATGGAGAAGCCTTATGTAGTAGGTATCGATATAGGTGGTACCAATACTGTTTATGGTGTAGTTGACGCTAGAGGTACAATTCTTTATAGCGGTTCTATCAAGACTGGTAAGTATGCGGATATTAATGATTATGTTCGGGAATTATCAGTAGGTTTGAAACAAGTTATTGATCAGGCCGGTGGTCCGGAGAAGATCAAAGGTATTGGTGTTGGTGCGCCTAACGGCAACTTCTTTAATGGTTGCATCGAGTTCGCTCCGAACTTGCCATGGAAGGGTAAAATTCCTTTGGCACAGTTGATCAGCGAGAGCGTGAATAATATTCCTGTCGCTTTGACAAATGACGCGAATGCGGCAGCAATTGGTGAGATGACTTATGGTGCGGCTCGTGGTATGAAGGATTTCATTGAGATCACTTTAGGTACGGGTGTTGGTAGCGGTATCGTTATCGGTGGTAATCTGGTTTATGGACACGATGGTTTCGCTGGTGAGCTGGGTCACGTGATCATGCGCCGGAATAATGGTCGTCAATGCGGTTGCGGTCGTTGCGGTTGTTTGGAGGCTTATACTTCCGCTACGGGTGTGGCTCGTACGGCTCGTGAGTATCTGGAGATCCGTAAGGAGGACAGCGTCTTGAGAGAGCTGGATCCGGATGAGATCACCTCAAAGGATGTTTACGATGCGGCTATGAAGAATGATAAGCTGGCATTGGATATTTTTGAGGCTACAGGTACTATGTTGGGTGAGGCGTTCGCTGATTTCGTAGCATTCTCCAGTCCTGAGGCGATTATCTTGTTCGGAGGCTTGACTAAAGCGGGCGATTTGTTGATGAACCCGATTAAGCGTGCGATGGACAAGAATATGTTGAAGGTATTCGAGGGCAAGACGAAACTGATCTTCTCTCAATTGAAAGAGAGCGATGCCGCTGTCTTGGGTGCCAGCGCATTAGGCTGGGAGGTCAAGGAGCAAGATCCCAATTTGAACGTCTGATTTATTATTCCCGCTGAGGAAAAGACAACAATTTAACTCAAGCACGGGTCTCACGAGAGTAGCGAGAAGGCTACCGAGTGTGATCCGTGTTTTTTATATGGATATGAAACAGATAACGGAACATCCTTTATATCAATTTGAGTATTGTCCTCGTTGCGGGGCAAAAGCTTTCACGGTCCGTAACGAGAAGGCAAAACAATGCGAAGCGTGTGGTTTTGTCTATTATTTTAATCCTTCTGCGGCGGTTGCTTGTTTTATCCGTAATGCTCATGGCGAGTTGCTTTTGGTGCGTCGCAAGAAAGATCCGGCTAAAGGTACGCTTGATCTGCCGGGAGGTTTTGTGGATATGTTTGAGACTGCCGAGGAGGCCGTGCGACGGGAAGTTCGTGAGGAGACCGGGCTCCAGGTTGTTCGTTCTCGCTATCTTTTCTCAATACCCAATCTTTATCCCTATTCCGGTTTTCTTGTACATACGTTAGATCTGTTTTATGAATGTGAGGTGAGCCATTTTGAGGGTGCCCGGGCGGATGATGATGCGGAGGCCATCTTGGTCATGCCTCGGGAGTCTTTGGATCCGGAAGCGTTCGGGTTGGATTCGATCCGTAAAGCCATTGCGCTCTATCGGGAAATGGAATGATCAAAGTCCATTTTCCAATACACTGCAGTGAAATTCCAAATACACTGCAGTGGGATTAGAAATACATTGTGATGCGCCTGGCGTTACACAATAGTACGTGTCAGCCTTCGCGTACATACGTGTCGATTTACGGGAGCGATCGTGTCGGCCGACACATACGTATGTATGCGCCATCACGTACTATTGTGTATTCAATGCCCGATTCTCAGAGGCTATCGTTCGGCTTTAGAGGCGAGTCTTTCAAAAAGATGGCCCTAAATCGTGCGCTAATGGCAGTTTTTATGTAAGTTCGCGCTATATGCTTGAATGCGATTAATCAAAGAATAGGGAGTAATGAAAAAAGTACTTGTTCCATTATGCCTGGTGCTGGGTAGCCATTTGGCGAACGGACAAAGGTCATATCAGTTTTCCTCGGCCGATCGTTTGTTCGTCGAGGGACGGGATTTGTTTGAGTTAAAGGATTATGCGGGTTGCATAGATAAATTGGATGCTTTCAAGAAGCATTCGAAAGATGCGGACTTGATTCAGGAAGCTGATTTCATGCTCGCCTGTTCCGCTTTTGAGCAGGGATTGCCTGAAGCCCTTGAGTTATTGGAGGGCTTTTGGGATGCCTATCCCTCGACACGCCATGCGGACGAGATCTCATTTCTGGTCGGTTCCGCCTATTTTGAGCGTGAGGATTACGACCGTGCCATTTATTGGTTTCGGGAGGCAGATATAGATATGCTTTCGGCCGATCAACAGGAGACATGTACTTTCCGCTTGGCCTATTCCCATTTAAGGACTGGCGAGGTCGATGAGGCGAAAGGTTATTTTGCCCGTATCGCTGAGATCGGGGATACTTATCGGGACGCGTCGGCCTACTATGTCGCTTATATAGATTATTCGACGGGTGATTATAACCGGGCTTTGGCAGAATTTTCCAGATTGGGCAACCATCCGGAGTTCCAGCGGCGGGCTCGTTATTATATGGCACAGATCTATTTTATCCAGCGTAAATATGATAAGGTGCTTCGTGAGGGTAAGGAGCTGCTGGCTGATGATCTGGGACCGGAGGAGAATAGCGAGATCTATCGGATCGTAGGAGCTTCCTATTATTATAAAGGTGATGAGGCCAGGGCTTTGCCTATGTTGAAGCGATATGCGGAAACGACTGACGCACCATCGAGGGGAGATCTTTATATCCTGGGTGTTTGTTATTACAATCAGGGAGATTACCGGAACGCGGTGAAAGCCTTGGGGCAGGCTGTTCATGAGAACGATGAGTTGACGCAGAACGCTTATCTTTATTTGGGACAAAGCTACTTGAAACTGAATGATAAGAATAATGCCCGTATGGCCTTTGAGGTCGCGGCTACCTCTTCGTATGATAAGATGGTTCAGGAAGCGGCTATGTATAATTATGCCTTGCTGATCCACGAGACGGCCTTTACCGGATTTGGTGAGTCCGTGACGATTTTTGAGGATTTCCTGAATGATTTCCCAAGTTCCAAATATGCCGATAAGGTTAACGATTATTTGGTTGAGGTCTATCTGACAACCAAGAATTATGAGGCGGCTCTCGGGTCGATCAATAAGATTAACCATCCGAGCGCGAAGATCTTACAGGCGAAACAAAAGATCCTTTTCCAGTTGGGTACGCAAGCCTTCACGAATACAAAGATGGAGGAGGCGCTTGACCTGTTCAACCAGTCGATCGCTTTGGGCGCTTACGACACGGAATCACGTGATGATGCCTATTTCTGGCGTGCGGAGGTCTATTACCGTATGGGCGAGTATCGTCGGGCGATCTCAGATATCCGTACTTATTTGAGTAATACCCGTCAGAAGAGTTCGGATATGTATGCTTTAGCCTACTATAATATGGGTTATAGCTATTTCAAGTTGAAAGACTACAGTGAGGCATTGAGCCGGTTCCGTCAGTATGTGGATTTGGAGAAGAATGAGAAACAACCGGCTGTTGCCGACGCCTATAATAGGATTGGCGATTGCCTCTTCAACGATCGTCAGTTTGCCCAGGCGGAAGAGAATTATAATTATGCTGCTCATCTTCAACCATCAGCAGGTGATTATTCCTTGTATCAGAAGGGCTTCGTGATGGGCTTGCAAAAGAATTACAAGGGTAAGATCAATGTGCTGGATCAGTTGATCCGGGATTTCCCTCAATCGCAATATGTGGATGATGCCCTGTTTGAGAAGGGACGTTCTTATGTTTTGCTCGACAATAATACGCAGGCCGCGTCGACCTTCAAACAATTGATTCGTGAGTATCCTCAAAGCAGCTTGGCCCGGAAAGGTGGAGTTCAATTAGGATTGATTTATTATAACGCGAACCAATTGGAGAAGGCAATCGAGGCTTATAAGGAGGTGATCAATAATTATCCGGGAAGTGATGAGGCTAAGGTTGCGTTGCAAGACCTGAAATCGGTTTATGTGGATCTTGATAACGTAGAGGCTTATGCCAATTATGTCAATTCGTTGGGCGGTAATATCCGAATCGATGCCAGCGAGCAGGATTCGCTTACTTATCTGGCGGCCGAGAAGATGTTTATGCGGGGTGATAATGACCGGGCTCGTCAGAGCTTGCTGAATTATCTCGAGAATTTCCCGGCGGGTGCCTTCCGCTCGAACGCGAACTATTATTTGGCAAGTATCGCTTTTGCCGCCAAGGACTATGCTGAGGCGAAACGACTCTTTGAGCAGGTTTTGGCCAGTGGTGATATGAAGTTTGCCGAGGAGTCGCAGGCTCGAAAGGCGGAGATCGAATATATGGATAAGGATTACGCGAATGCTTTGGAAAGCTTCAAGCGTTTGCGGGCTATCGCCGAGAATCCGGATAACCAACAGGCCGCGAAATTGGGTATGATGCGTTGTGCGGTCAATATTAATCGAACGAATGAGGCTCTTGAGGCGGCTAATGATCTTTTGAAGGACGCCAAGTTATCGCCTGAGTTGGCGATCGAGGCCCGTTATGTCCGGGCAAAAGCTTATTTGGAGGAAGGACATGGTGAGAAGGCCTTGGCGGATCTGAAGGCCATCAGCGAGGACACGCGTACGATCCAAGGAGCGGAAGCTAAATATCTGTTGGCTCGACTCTATTTTGATCAGAATAAGGATAAGGAGGCGGAGGCTGTCTTGATGAATTTCATTGAGAACGGAACGCCGCATCAGTATTGGTTGGCTCGTGGCTTTATCTTGTTGGCAGATATTTATATCCGTCAGGGAGATAATTTCCAGGCACGACAGTATCTGGTCAGCTTGCGTAATAATTACAGTGGAGATGATGAGATCGCTTCGATGATAGAGGAGAGATTGGCTAAAATACAGACTAATAAGAATGAAGGCAATGAAAACTCAATATAATAAGGCTATTGGTGTCGCTCTCCTTTTGGGGGCTGTTGGCGTGGTGAACGCGCAAGAGGATTTGACGAAGAAGAACGCTTTGGAGCGGGAAATGACCTTGGAGCGTGAATATGATCCGACGGTGTTGGATGCGAATAAGGTCAATACGTTACCGGCGATTAAGGAGCCGGAGGCACGTAAGATCCCGATTGATTATTCCGATTATACGAAACCGGCCAGTCCGGCGC
>USAD01000169.1 GCA_900552415.1 uncultured Parabacteroides sp. | reverse complement strand
CAAACAACGTGTTTTTTATCAAACTAATAGAACAAAAAGAAAGCGTGAGACTTTGTTCTGCTGTCCGCCAGTTATCAGGAACCGCCAAACACCTCACAGAATTGGACGAAGAAACAATATTATCACGCTGTTTGATATGTACAATAAGGACGAACACAACCTTCCCTATTACATTCACCTTGATACATACGGATACAGAATGAACGTTACATTGTTCTTGATCCACCTGTTTGAAATTGGCGATTTCGATTGTTTGGATAAAGCAAAAAACGCTTCTTGTTAACTCGGAGGATTTCTCCCCATCGACACAAATATACATTTTTTTCCAATGCAACTCTCGTAGAGAATATTATTTCTTCAAAATTAGGTATTTTATTAGTCATGATGCGCATAGGTCCTCTAATAAATATCTTTATGATACAATAAAAGCTCTCACCTGGCAGTGACCATAAGTCACAAAGGCGAGAGCTTCACTTGTCATCCTACGAAAAAGTTAGATCTCATCTGGAGTCTCGGAGCCATCATCGGATTCCGAGCTGTCTTCACCGGACGCGGCCTTGGTATCGTTTGTGCTATCCGTCGCATCGAACACAAATTCCATTGAGTTTATCGCAGTCTTCAACTCTGCGCTGGGAAGAAAACGAAGTTTTACATGATAGATAGAATTTACATTCGCTTCTTTCTCCAATAAGCTGCTCTTTGCGTTAAAAGAGGGTATGAAGGTGCCGAAACCTTCCACTTGTACGGCATGACCTTGTTGGATAAAAGTTCGCATCGAGCGAACCAAGCTGAATACGGTGGCCTGAACCATACCTAAATTAATACCCGAGATCAATGCGACCTGCTCGCAAAGGTCTCCAAATGATACGATCGTTGCCCTGTCCGGAACGATTACGTATTTTTCGGTTTGTGTCTTATCAAAACCGAACGCACGCTTAACACGTCTTACTCTTAACCCCATAATTACAATATTTTGAGGATTAAACAAAAAAATAAGAGGGTCTCCTACTGCCATTCCTTTACCTCTTATAAGGAATGCCTACCGCATCGTATAAAAGAAAAACATAACCATCTAATTACTACTGCGGTAGTAATCAATAAATTGATTACAGAGGAGGAAACTGTTAAGACGTTTTTAGTTTATAAACGAGTCCGCGGCTCTTTCAGTTTTGATTTTTTGGTTCGTAAAGTCTTTAACTAACTACCTTCGTAATCATCACAAAGATATAAAGGATTTGCGGAAAACAAATCTGCGCCACTATTATTTTTGGATAAATCGTGCGTTTTAATTGCATATCTTCACTTTTAGTGAACAAACTAGCAACTGCTTATAAAGTTGGGAAATCTCCACTTAGTAAGTTGAGTATCCTCTATTGGGTAAGTAGAGTAAGGGATAACTTAGTAAGCGAAGTTTGCTCTACTTATTAAGTATTTTCCGGTTCATCCCATAAATTGAACCGAGTCAACCAACTTTATAGATAAGACAAAAAGTAGTCAACCTTTTTTATAAAGCTACATACCCCAAATAGCCACATAACAGTGGAATTTTAGTTCCACTGCAGTGTATTTGGATTTTCACTGCAGTGAAACTAAAAATGGACTTAAGTGCGTCTCAAATTTTTTTTCGAAAGAAAAATCAGTTTTCCTCGGAACGGACTGGAGTTTTGTTCGAGAAGGACTCGAGTTCCCTTCGAAGAGGATTGGATTTCATTTCGAGGAAAAAAAGAAATCCCTTCCGGAACAGGATTCCAATCTGTCCGGAAGGGATTTTTAATTGTCAAGGTCATTCACAGACCGTTTATCTGGAGAAAAACTTATTCCTTCGGTAAAGTCGCTACCAGGTTGCGATCGCCATAAGCGTTATCTACACGTGCGACATTAATCCAGAACTTGCAATCATGCAACCAAGGAAGCGGGAAGGCAGCCTTCTCGCGGGTATAGGCATGATCCCATTCGTTTCCAGCGACCTCGTATTCCGGATGTGGCGCGTTTTTCAGCACGTTGTCCTCTTTGGAAGCCTCGCC
This sequence comes from uncultured Parabacteroides sp., assembly GCA_900552415.1. Lineage (GTDB taxonomy): Bacteria > Bacteroidota > Bacteroidia > Bacteroidales > Tannerellaceae > Parabacteroides > Parabacteroides intestinipullorum. The sequence goes on along the minus strand of USAD01000169.1, from coordinate 4,320 downwards.
ATTCTCTATCTCCTTGATCTCTTTCCAGATACATTCCATGACCTCCACGAAACGATCCAGCTCAGCCTTGCTCTCGCTCTCGGTCGGCTCGATCATCAAGGTACCATGAACAGGGAATGATAACGTCGGCGCATGATAACCGAAGTCCATCAAACGTTTAGCGACATCACTCTCGTCAACACCTGAGATCTCCTTGATCTTACGGCATTCGAGGATCAACTCGTGTCCTACACGGCCTGTCGCTCCGGTATAGACAATACCGTATGTATCCTTAAATTTAGCCGCCAGATAGTTCGCGTTCAGGATCGCCGTTTTCGTAACCGTCTCAAGTCCCTCAGCGCCTAACATACGGATATAGGCATAGGTGATCGGCAAGATTCCGGCGCTGCCGAATGGAGCGGCAGAAACGGTATTCTGGTCGCTACCCCACAGAACCGGATGTTGCGGCAAGAAAGGAACAAGATGCTCGGCCACGCAGATCGGGCCAACACCAGGACCGCCACCACCGTGAGGCGACGCGAAGGTCTTATGGAGGTTCAAGTGGCAAACATCCGCGCCGATCGTACCCGGATTGGTCAAGCCAACCTGCGCGTTCATGTTGGCGCCATCCATATAAAGCTGTCCACCGCAAGCGTGAACGATCTCGCACATCTCCTTGATATCCGGCTCGAAGATACCGTGTGTCGACGGATAGGTGATCATACTTGCCGCCAAATGCTCTTTGTTGGCCTCTGCCTTCTCACGGAAGTCTTGCAGGTCGATGTTTCCGTTCTCGTCGCATTTTACCGTCACGGTCTTGTAGCCACACTGAACAGCAGAAGCCGGGTTCGTACCATGAGCGGAAGCCGGCAATAAGACGATATCACGATGGCCCTGGCCGATGCTCTCCAAATAAGCACGGATCACGCGCAAGCCGGTATATTCGCCAGCCGCTCCCGAGTTCGGTTGCAAGGTGCAGCCCTTGAATCCGGTGATCTCACAGAGGTAGGAAGAAAGGTTCTCGATCAATTCCGTATAACCTTCCACCTGCTCAGCGGGAGCGTAAGGATGGATATTCATGAATTCCGGACGGCTCAAAGGCAGCATCGAGGAGGCTGGGTTCAGCTTCATCGTACATGATCCCAGTGAGATCATGGAGTGCGCCAACGAGATGTCTTTCCGGCCCAGGCGAGTGATGTAACGCATCAACTCCGTTTCAGTATGATATTTCTTGAACACTTCCTGTGTCAAGAAATCAGACTGACGGGCAAAAGCAGGGTTGAAGTAGCTCTTAAGCGGTACCTCTTTATTTAATGTATAATCTTTTCCAGCAGCGCCTGAGAAGATGTAGAGCAGAACGCCCAAGTCTGTCGGTTGGGTTGTCTCATCGATACTGATGCCGACCTTGCCATCCTCATAGTAACGGAGGTTTACACGACACTCGAGAGCGATCTCCCGCAAGGCGTCGACCGAAACCTGTTCTGGCAACTGGATCTTCAGCGTATCAAAATAGTCCGCGTTCAATTGCTCATAACCCAAACCCTTCAACTCTTCAGCCAGGAAGCCCGCATAGGCGTGGATACGTCCGGCGATATCACGCAATCCTTCCGCACCATGATAAACGGCGTAGAAACCGGCCATCGAGGCAAGCAACGCTTGCGCCGTACAGATGTTGGAAGTCGCCTTCTCACGCTTGATGTGCTGCTCACGAGTCTGTAAAGCCAGACGATAAGCCGTGTGTCCATAAGCGTCTTTCGAGATACCAATGATACGGCCCGGAATAGTTCGTTTATATTCCTCTTTCGTAGCGAGATACGCGGCGGAAGGTCCACCATAGAACATAGGGATACCAAAACGCTGGCTTGATCCGAATACGGCATCAGCGCCCCATTCGCCCGGAGGTGTCAACAAAACGAGACTCATCAAGTCGGCAGCGACACCCACTTTCGCGCCAGCCTCGTTTGCCTTGGTGATGAAAGCCTTATAGTCCTCGATCTGTCCATCAGCGTTCGGGAACTGGACAATCGCGGCGAATACCTCAGGCGTGAACTCAAATTCCTTATAATCGCCAGTCACGATCTGGATGCCTTGCGGGATCATCCGGGTATGGATAACCGCTTGTGTAGACGCGAAGACATTCTCGTCAACAAAAACCGTGTTGGCGTTAGCCTTGACTTGTGCACGGCTGCGTGCGCCATGGAACATGGTAACCACCTCGGCTGCCGCTGTCGCCTCGTCCAGCAATGAGCAGTTCGACAAAGGCAGACCGGTCAATTCGCAGATCATGGTCTGGAAATTCAACAAAGCCTCCAAACGGCCCTGCGATACCTCTGCCTGATAGGGCGTATAAGAGGTGTACCAAACCGGGTTCTCGAACACGTTACGCTGAATAGGAGCGGGGCAGACGGTGTCGTACCATCCCATTCCGATATAAGAGGTGAAAACCTCGTTTTTAGAGGCCAGCTCTGAGATGTGCTCGGCAAACTCGCGCTCGGTCATGGCCTCCGGCAGATTCAGCCGGGATTTCAAGCGAATATTGGCCGGGATGGTCTGGTCGATCAACTCATCAATAGACTTAACGCCGATAGCCTCAAGCATCGCGGGCACGTCGCTTTCTGAAATACCGATATGCCGGTTGACAAATTTATTTGTATTCATATGATATTAGTATTTTATAAATAAGGATTTTCCAATTGTTCATCTATAATACGTGTCTCTGGGCCATGACCGGGATAGACAACCGTCTCATCCGGCAAAGCCAATAGCTTGTCATGAATAGCGGCAATCAGGATCTCCTGATTACCACCCCAAAGGTCCGTCCGGCCAATGCTGCCAGCGAAAAGGGAATCACCACAAACGACGAAACCGTTTTTCTTGCTATAGAAAGCCAAGCCTCCGGGAGAGTGTCCAGGCACGGAGATCACAAGCAGTTCAGACTTGCCGAAAGTGATAATCTCGCCATTCGCCAAGAAATGGCCGATTTCGGTATCTACAACACGATCGTGCAAACCGAACATTTTCGCCTGTTGCGAAGCGGGAGGGAGCATCTCCACATCCGCCTTATGCGCCTCTGGCTTTAAACCATATTCACGAAAGATGAAATCATTTCCGAAAATATGATCCAGGTGCAGGTGCGTACATAAGTTGTGTTTTAATGTCAACCCGTTGGCCGTTATAAAATCACGGATCTCATTCTGCTCGTCCGGACGTACACAACCACAATCAATGATGACAGCCTCTTTGGTCTCATCATATAAGAGATAGGTATTTTCCGAAAAATAGTTTACCTCAAAAGACTTGATAGAAATCATAACGTTACGTAAACAATTTTTTTGGTATCGAAATATTCATCATTAAAATAACCCTTCAACGGTTCACACAGGGCACTCTTCTTGAAGGGCAGGATCTCATGCTCCAATTCACCACCTTTCAGGCAGATCAACCCGTTGGGCAAAGCGTTCTGCTGTTCCCGCTTGATATTCTTACGGATGATCTTAACCAGGTCGCCTAAAGGCATGACCGCCCGGCTAACCACGAAATCGAAGGTCTCCTTCACCTCTTCCCCACGGCAATGCCTGAATGCGACATTTTTCAAGCCGATTGCCTCGGCAACCGCTTGCGCCACCTTGATCTTCTTGCCTATGCTGTCGACTAACAAGAATTGGCATTCCGGAAAAAGAATCGCCAAAGGAATACCCGGGAAACCGCCTCCCGTGCCCAAATCCATGATTTGTGATCCGGGCCTGAACTTGGTTAACTTAGCGATGCCCAGAGAGTGAAGCACATGATGCGGGTAAAGATTCTCGATATCCTTGCGGGAGATGACGTTAATCTTCGCGTTCCAGTCATAATAAAGATCATAAAGCGCCGCGAATTGTTCCTCCTGCAAAGGCGTGATCTCCGGGAAATATAGTTTTATGTTATTGTTATGTTCCATACTTTGAGATTCTACTAAATAAGTTTGAAAATCGGGCTGTCTTCACGCATTAAATGTTGAATCGCCTCGAATGGCAGATGTACGTTGATCACTCCGACTACATAAGCCGCGATCTCGTATTCATTGAAAGAGTAGGTGATGCCCGTCTCATCAACCAGGAAATTACCATTAGGGAAAATCTCCTCCACACTGAAGAAACCGATATTTTCCAACTCCTTAGCGTCTGTCAAGTTGTTATCTTTCGCGATTTGGTCGACCAACAACTTTGCCAGCTCTTCCTGATATCCCTCGTTGAAAATATCCTCTTCCGTCAAAGGCTTTCCAGTCGCTAAATCAATAACATGATTATTGTACGCGTGCGCGCCATGAGCGCCACCCGTATAGTTTTCAAAGCTCACCGTATA
>USAD01000168.1 GCA_900552415.1 uncultured Parabacteroides sp. | reverse complement strand
TCACGAAGCCCGAGCAATCGACGCCCCGCTTCGTCATTCCCCCCAACCGATGCGGCACGCCCAGCCAATGGGCACCCGCGTTATAGAGAAAAATATTATCGTCGGGCGTCAGTCGCACGCCATAGAGTCTCGACAGCTCCTTCGGCCCCTTAAAATCGGCAGGCAAGATAACCTTCTCCTGCTTCCTCGACCCACAAGCGGCCAAGAGAACAACCATCACCAACAGGCAGAGCCAGTTGATCAACCTTTTCATCTTCCAAAAATCCATACTACATCATTACCAGAAATTACGACTTCCAAAATTAAGATTTTATATCCAATAAAAAGGCATTTTTCTTACCTTCGCATCCAAAAGAAAACACGCTCATATGAGTCAATTGGTTTACGAGGAACGCCTGGGCACCAAGCGGATGTTGCCCCTGATATTCCACATGGCTTTGCCCGCCATCGCCGCTCAAATAGTCAACTTGCTCTACAATCTTGTTGACCGGATCTATATCGGGCACATTCCCGGGATCGGCACCGATGCCTTGGCCGGAATCGGCGTTACCAGCTCCATCATTATCCTGATATCCGCCTTCTCGGCGATTGTCGGGTCGGGTGGCGCGCCACTGGCCGCCATTGCGCTTGGGCAAAACGACCGGGCAAGAGCCAGCCTGATCCTGGGCAACGGATTTACGCTCCTGCTACTGTTCTCGCTTGTCACCTCCTCCATCGTCTATCTGTTCATGCGACCGATCCTCCTGATGATCGGGGCGTCGAGTAACACGATCGGTTACGCAGTCGACTATCTGTCGATTTATCTGTTGGGAACCCTGTTCGTCCAAATCGCCGTCGGCCTCAACTCATTCATCAACACACAGGGCCGACCAACCATCGCGATGCTCTCGGTCATAATTGGCGCCGTCCTGAATATCCTGCTCGATCCGCTGTTCATTTTCGTCTTCGAGATGGGCGTGAAAGGCGCGGCATGGGCAACCATCATATCACAAGCCTTTAGCGCGGCATGGGTACTCGCCTTTCTCTGTTCCGACCGGGCCTCCTTACGACTGAATCCGAAACAGATGAGACTCAATTGGAAAACCGTAAGCGCCATATTGGCCTTAGGCGTATCGCCTTTCATCATGGCCAGCACGGAAAGCCTGGTAGGATTTGTCCTGAACAGCAGCCTGAAGGCCTTTGGCGACATCTACGTCAGCGCCCTGGCCATCATGCAAAGCGCCATGCTCCTGGTGAGTGTTCCCCTTACGGGATTCGCGCAAGGTTTCATACCCATTGTCAGCTACAACTACGGGCACAAGGACAAGGCTCGTGTCCAAGAATGTTTCAAGATCGTATTGCTTGTCATGTTCTCGTTCAACCTGCTCCTGATCCTTTTGATGATCCTGTTTCCAGAGGTCGTCGCCTCCGCCTTTACGAACGACGAGCGGCTGATCGCGACCGTCGCCCAAGTCATGCCCCTTTTCCTGGCCGGCATGTCGATCTTCGGCTTACAAAGAGCTTGCCAAAATATGTTCGTCGCTTTGGGACAGGCAAAAGTCTCTGTCTTCATCGCCCTGCTCCGGAAAGTATTCCTGTTGATCCCGCTCGCGTTGATCTTACCCAATTATTGGGGAACAAACGGCGTTTTCGCGGCAGAGGCCATCTCCGACGCGACCGCCGCCATCTGTTGCACGACGATTTTCGCCATCCAATTTCCCAAAATACTCAACAAATTATCTATCACCGCTCCACGACATCCCTAAAAAAACAAAAATCAAGTATTTCGAACAATTTAACATCAAACTATTTCGTATTTTTGAGGAACTTATTCAAACAAACAATAAAACCACTTTTTCTCATTATGAAAACAAACCTCTATTTAGTGGCTGCCGCGCTTACTTTTTTGGCTAGCTGTGGTCAAGAGACGAAGAAATCAGAATCAACCAATGCGCTCCCCAAGCAAGAGGAGGCAACGGTAACACAGACCGACGCCAACTCCGGCGCTACCGGACTAGGTGTCGTCAAGTTAGACCTTCCGGCGGATTCAGCCCGAACGGTTACTTATAATTTCTTGAACACAAGCAAACCCTATTACGTGACAACAATAGATGGCGATAAGCCTCGCGTCCGGCCAACCGGCGTTATTTCCTTATTGAAAGAAAAACTCTGGTTTCACGTTGGAAAACAAAAGGGCGTTTATCAACAAGCTCTCAAGAACCCACACGTAGAAGTAGCCGCCACTGGACAAAACAGGGAATGGATCCGTATCAGCGGCGAAGTGGTCTGTGAAGATGATCCCGAAGTGACACAGGCCGTCTTCGAAAAGAATCCACACCTGAAAAATATGTATAACGAGAAAACAGGTGACCAATTGGGAAGTTTCTACTTCAAGCATGCGACCGTAGAGATCTCCCGTTCGAATGGATCGGTAGAATCCTTTAGTTTCTAATATAGTCCAAAAAAAATTCCACTGCAGTGCGTTTCCAAATACACTGCAGTGGAATTCTTTTTTCACTTCGATCCCTTTTACCAGCTTTCGATAAATCCGGGCTCAGGCAGGTGCATTCCTGTCAAAACAAACCCTTTTGATTTGGCTTCCGCCAACAATCGCTTTCTAGTCTCAACCGCCTTTTCCCGATCCATATCAAATGAGGCACACAACTCCGGATGCGGAATCTGTAAGGCAGCGCCATGCAAAAGGTCGCCAATGATCAGGCACTTGTCCACCAGATAAGCCGTATGGCCTGGCGTATGACCAACCGCATCGATCGCCAACACATTTCCTGGCAAAGTCTCACCAAAAGAGAACTTATGCAACCGCTCCAGATAAGCGCCCATGATCTTAGCCGCTTGCTCACGACGTTTCTCCAAAGCAGGACTCGTCATCCAGGCGTCATACTCCAAAGTTGAGACATAAACCTGGGCATTTGGGAAAACGACCTGTTCCCCATTCATCATACCGCCAAGATGATCGCCATGAAAATGGGTAATATATAAATAATCAATATCTTCCGGCTTGACACCTATCGAGGCCAACCCAGGAAGCATAAGGCTATCAGCTACGCCATTTCCCGTGTCTACCAAAATCCGTTTCCCTTCCGATTCGACCAAGACAACACTAACCGAGGCGGGCGCTCCTCCTTGCGGAGACCACTCGTTAATCTTGGTACTATCGGCACCAACAAAAAGACTGTTATTCATTATCCGCTCCTTAGCGTTATCACGGATCCAGGTCACCTTTGCCTGTCCGAACTCTCTTGTTGTCACGCCAGTTTGGGTTTTCACTCCAGCGACAGGCGTCTCGGTTTTTACCTCACTCGCTTCCGTCTGCTTGTTCCCGTTTGCGCATCCCGTCATGGCGAATAACAGGGAAGCGCTCGCGACATTACGCAACCATTCTCGTCTTTTCATAATCTTTAATCTTACCATTTATTTTGATGAATACAATCCTCATTCCATTTGTCCTTTGGAGAAGTTTCCCCTGCCGGATAGCCGACAGGAATGACACAAAGCGACTTGATCCGGTCTGGCAAGGCCAATTGATCGGCTACGATACGCATCCGGTCCGGATAAGGATAAGTCGCCGTCCACACCGCGCCCAATCCCAAAGACTCGGCAGCTAACAGGATATTTTGAGCGGCGGCAGAACAATCCAGATACCAATAAAACGAGCGAGTCTCATCGCCACTAACCACAATCGCCATTGGAGCTTGCCGCAACATCTTCGCCGTCGGTAATGCCTCCGCCAACGAATCCAGCCTCTCCCTTTGATCGATCACCACAAACGACCATGGACGCAGATCCTTTCCGCTCGGAGCCGCCATAGCCGAACGCAACAACCACTCGACCTTTTCCGCCTCAACCGGACGCTCCTGGAACTGGCGTACACTCTTCCGGGACATGATGGTCTCAAGCGTCGGATTAACAGCATCCGGTTGTTGGCCCGAGAAGCCGCACCCTTGAGACAAGAATCCAATGAGACAAATCCCCATGATTTGGCCAAAAACATTTTTGATCCCCATATCTGCCATAATTAAATAGTCCGTAGCGAATTTACGGAAATTCCAGCATTAAAGCTATCTTTGTCGCTAAAAATAAATCATTTTAATCTCTACACAATGGAAACAGTTTTATTCGCTGGCCTAAGTTTTCACGCCTGGATTGTCATAGCGACAATCATTCTCGTCTTTGGGCTCATGCTATTCACCAAACTAGCGCCCGATTTTGTCTTCTTAGGAGGAATGACCATCCTGATGGTCACCGGAGCTCTTCCGGTTGATAAGGTCTTGAGTGGATTCTCCTCCTCTTCTGTTGTCCTGGTTGGCGCGTTGTTCGTCGTTATCGCGGGATTGGTTCATACCGGCGTCATGCAATGGATCGTCCGTTATTGCCTGGGAACGCCGAAATCCTACAACATGGCTATTTTCCGGTTAATGACACCGGTTGCCGCCCTCAGCTCGTTCCTGAACAACACAACCGTCGTTGCCCTTTTTATCAACGTAGTAAAGATATGGGCCAAGAAGCTTAATGTCGCCCCGTCCAAACTCCTGATTCCCTTGAGTTACGCGTCTGGCATGGGCGGTATCTGTACCTTGATCGGCACGCCACCCAACCTGTTGATCTCCGGATTCTACATGGACCAGACACACGAGCAATTAAGTATATTCACTCCTACTCTCGCAGGCTTATTCTGCCTGACGGTCGGTATCCTCGCGACGATCGCGATGAAGAAACTGATCCCGGAGCGAACCTCTCCGGAAGAGGCTTTAGAGAATTCACAAAACTACACGGTAGAACTGCTTGTCCCATCCGACGCCAAGTTCATTGGTGAGACATTGAAAGACGCGGGATTATTCCAGGTAGAAGGCGGACACATCATCGAGATCATCCGTTTCGATAAGGAGATCATCTCGCCGGTCAGTGAGGATGAATTCATCTTTGGAGGTGATCGCCTGGTCTTCTCCGGTCAGGTCGACGAGATCCTTAAATTGAGAAATAGCCACCAATTGGTCAATGCGGCTCATCACGTCTTCTCGGTCAACGAAGTAGACTCAAATCGTAAGCTACGTATGGCGAATGTCCGTTTCAGTAGCTCTTTGGTTGGCACGCGTATGGTGGATACCGATTTCGAGGAGCGCAACAACATGGTACTTATCGCCATTGCCCGTGAAGGTGAGCGTATCAACCAAAGCCCCCGTGAGATCGTGATCGAGAAGGGTGATACCTTACTGTTAGAGTGTCCTCCACGTTCAAAGAGAGAGAGCGCCTTGACACCCGACCTTCAGTTCTTCGAGTCGAGCCTGATCCCACAGGAGGGCAAGAAGACCTTGACCTCGTCGCTCATCCTTCTGGCCATGATTATCTGCTCATCGCTCAATATCATTCCTTTGCTACAAGCCAGCTTCCTGGCGGCTTTCGCCATGATCATCCTCCGGTGTTGCTCCATCAATCAGGCACGAGAGAGCATTGATTGGGGGTTGCTTATGGTCTTCGCCGGCTCCATCAGCTTGGGTAGCGCGATCGAATATACCGGAATAGCCACCAAGATCGCCGAAGGTATCCTGTCGGTTTGCGGTAGTAACCCGATGTTCGCCTTGGCGGGAATCTGTTTCGCCGCAACTTTCTTGACGGAATTCACCAGCAATACGGCAACCGCCGCCATCTTCTTCCCCATCACTTACCAGATAGCCGTAACTTTAGGGGTCAATCCTTAAACCTTCTGTGTAGCCTTGATGATCGCCGTCTCGTCAAGTTTCGCCACGCCGATCGGCTCACCGACACACATGATGGTCTATGGTCCCGGCGGTTATCGTTTTGTTGATTTCATGAGAATCGGACTTCCCATGAACTTCATCATCCTGGCGGCAGACTTGTTTATCGTACCGTTACTCTTCCCGCTCTAATCCGGCGGGAAACGGTAGACCAATAAAAAACGCTTGAGAGAATCTATCCATTCTCCCAAGCGTTCACGATTCTCGGCCAGATTAGGCTATGCCTACGCCTGGCCACGAATCGTAAAATCGTTCAACCCCAAAACGCTTAAGCGATGTTCGGGTTGATCTCATTCCATTTTTCAATCAGTGGAATCAGTGTTGGTGAGTTCAGTGTTAACTCTGTTCCGATGTATCCAGGGCTGATACAGTTTACACGCACGCCGCGTTTTGCCCATTCGATTGCAAGTGATTTTGTCAGCTGGATCACTCCTACCTTTGATGCATTATATGCACACTGTGGCTGCGGTACATTTACAATATGTGCTGACATGGGAAGCTGTATTGATGATGGAACCTCCGCCATTTTCCAGCATATATTTTCCTGCTGCAATATCCGTTAAGAAGATTCCATTCAGATTAATATTGATTAATATTGAT
>USAD01000167.1 GCA_900552415.1 uncultured Parabacteroides sp. | reverse complement strand
GGAATCCCGCTATGGCTCCTTATATCTTCATGGAGCGCAATGGTATTCATATCATTGACCTTTATAAAACAGTTGCTAAAGTAGATGAGGCAGCGGAAGTAATGAAGAACTTGGCTAAGCAAGGTAAGAAGGTTCTTTTCGTTGCCACCAAAAAACAGGCTAAACAAGTGGTTGCTGACAAGGCTGCCGCTATTGGTATGCCTTATGTCATCGAGCGTTGGCCGGGTGGTATGTTGACTAACTTCCCGACTATCCGTAAGGCTGTGAAGAAAATGGCTACGATAGACAAGATGACTAAGGATGGTACATTTGATAATCTGTCAAAGAGAGAGAAACTGCAGATCACTCGCCAGCGTGCGAAACTGGAGAAGACTTTGGGTTCTATCGCAGACCTGACTCGACATCCGTCAGCTAAGATCGTTGTAGACGTGATGAAAGAGCATATCGCCGAACGTGAGGCAAACCGTCTGGGTATCCCCGTATTCGGTATGGTAGATACTAACTCGGATCCGAACAACGTTGATTACGTAATCCCGGCTAACGATGACGCTACAAAGTCTGTAGAGGTTATCTTGGGCGCTATCTGCGAGGCTATGAACGAGGGCTTGCAGGAGCGTAAGGCTGAGCGTGTAGACGCTGAGGCTGCTGGTGAGGGCGAGGCTCCAAAACGCGAGCGCAAAGCGAAAGCGGCAGTAAAGAAAGAACGTACAAAGAAAGAGGACGATGAGGCGTTGAACGCGAACATCGCCGGCAAGTACGCGAAGGACGAAGAGTAATCAAATACTTCTTATAGAGCGGTATGTCTGCTGGCGATGGCGCTTAGCCATCTCTCAGGCATACCGCTTTTGCTTTTTGGAAACATAGAATATTAATTTAAAAACGATCTAAAGATAAAAGATTATGGCAGTTACAATGGCTGATATTTCTCACTTGCGCAAAATGAGCGGTGCGGGAATGATGGATTGCAAGAAGGCTTTGGAAGAGGCCGGTGGTGATTTCGACAAGGCAATGGAGATCATCCGTAAGAAAGGACAGGCAGTTGCCGCTAAGCGTTCTGACCGTGAGGCTTCTGAGGGCTGTGTGCTAGCTCAGGAGAATGGCGAGTTCGCCGCTGTTGTCGCTTTGAAGTGTGAGACCGATTTCGTTGCTAAGAATAAGGATTTCGTCGCTTTGACACAAGATATCTTGAACGCCGCTTTGGCTAACAAGCCGGCTTCAAAGGAGGAGTTGTTGGCTACGGCTTTGGCTGACGGCCGCACGATCCAGGAGCACATCACAGACCGTATCGGTGTGACAGGCGAGAAGATGGAGTTGGGCGCTTATGAGTTCATCAATGGTGCTTCTACGATCTCTTACATCCACCCGGGTAATAAGTTGGCTACAATCGTTGCTTTCAACCAGGCAGACGTTGAGCATCAGATGGCTCGCGACGTGGCTATGCAGGTTGCAGCTATGAACCCGATCTCTGTTCGTCCGGATGAGGTTCCGCAGCACATCATCGATCAGGAGTTGGAGATCGCTAAGGATAAGGCTCGTCAGGCTGGCAAGCCGGAGAACCTCCTTGATCGTATCGCTCAGGGTTCTTTGCAGAAATATTACAAGGAGAACACCCTGTTGCAACAGGAGTTCATCAAGGACGCTAAGATGTCTATCGAGCAATATTTGCACACGGCTAATAAGGAGTTGACTGTTGTGTCATTCAAACGTATCACTTTGAACGTAGATTAAAAATTGTTCATAATGTCCGTTAGAGGCTATCAGGGGCAACCCTGGTAGCCTTTTTTTATACATACGTACGTGTAGCCTTTCACGTACGTTCATGCACGCCTTCGCATGCGTTCCCGTTTACCGACACGTACGTATGTGTGACCGCGCACGTACTATTGTGTATTTTCAACCACTTTTCCTTATTGGAAAAACGAGTGTTCCGAGGCTTTAGAGTGAACTATAGATCACTTGTCAAGTGGATAATTGTTCACTAGGGGTAGTGAATTATTAGCGGCTTTGGAAGTGAACAGTAGTTCACTTGAAAAGGCGAAAACTGGCTTGATTCGAACCCTCTCTATCCTCTTCTGATAACGACTGGGTGTTTGGGAACGGACGATGCCTATTGTCAGGTACTAATAATGCCCATTATTAGGCATGAATAACCCCAGTCGTGATATCGTTATATATACTATTTTGATAGGTATATCTGTGTAAATCTGCATTCGTTTGTATATGTGCGCTTTACCGCTATTTGATACACCATTAAGGAAGCTGATCAAACCAGATAGATTGGATAAAACTGTTAAAAATATTGTGCTCTTGTAAGGAATTTATAATTTTATCCCATCAAGAGGATGCGTATGAAGGAAAATGACTTTAATGAGATCTATAAGCGCAATTATCGGCGGTCATTCCTGTTCGTGAAATCGTATGTTCACGATGACATGGCTGCTGAGGATATTGTGGCTGAGTCGCTCGTCAAGTACTGGCGAGCCGTCTCATCAGGCAATAATAAGCCTGTTAACGAGTCCCTTCTACTAACGATGTTGAGAAATCGGGCTTTGGACTTTCTTCGTCACCAAGCAGTACATGAAGCGGCTGTTGGTGAGATGGCTAACTTAAATGACAGGGAGTTAAGTATTCGTATCTCGACATTGGCGGCTTGTGATCCGGAAGAGATCTTCTCGAAAGAGATCCAGGCGATTATCCATGAGGCTTTACGCTCCTTGCCTGAACAGACTCGGCGGGTTTTCATCATGAGTCGTTTTGAGAATAAGACTGTGAAGGAGATTGCGGAAGAGACAGGCTTGACTGTTAAAGGTGTTGAGTATCATATCACAAAGACATTAAAAATCTTGCGTACACGCTTGAAGGATTATTTACCGTTACTGTATTTTCTCATATCTTAAAGGTGATAAAGGTTCTGCTTTGGGCATATACCCAAAGCAGAATTGTTTTTTATTTAATTACCCATCGATTCAGGTGGTTATTATCTGTCCGTACCACAAACTTATAGAACTTCGATTGGGGTAGCTGATCGCTCTTGACGTGATATTCCCCGTCCGAAGCCGGGACTGTCGCCAGAGGGATCCATTGATCTTCTCCGCCGGTCTTGTACAGATTGTCTGTTGCCATATAGATCGTGGCCTTGGCGCTTTGGTTCAGGCAGCGCCAGGAAAGGATCACGTCGTCGTCATAGGGCGCGCTTTTCAGGTCGGCAATGTCTATCGGGCCAATGAAGGGCATGCCATCCTGTTCCCACAAGACCGCTTGCGGCACTTGGAATCCCATAAACCGGCAGATGGAGGGCGTAATGTCGGTGATGGCCAGCTGCCCGTCGTGAAAATGGCGGTTAACTTCCTGGTTCGTGGCGATCCAGGTCGTCCTTTCCCGCTCGGACTGCCCACCGTGATCGTGCCCGTTTTCCGTACGGCCATGATCCGTCGTGATGATCACCAGCCACTCCTCGTCGAACCGCTCTTCCCGATATTTGACCGCCTCCCAGATTTGGGCGATTTGTTGGTCGGCTTTCAGGGTATAATCGTCGAAGAAACGGCCGTTACCCTCAATGTGGCCGGCGTCGTCGGTATACCACAGATAGACCCAACTCAGGTCTGGCGCGTCTTTTCGGATACCTTGGGCGGCATCCTTGGTTATTTGTTCATCAATATCGAAAATATGCAGGTCCTTTTCTTTCTTAGGGAACCGTTTGGTATCGAGGTCATACCCATCGCGGACATAATCGATCTTCAGGTGGTTCGTTTCGGGTTTGCCCTCGCCCAAGAGAACCGTCCGGTTATCTGTCCAGCTCGAATAAATCGCTGTTTTATAGTCTTTCCGCTGTTCCTTGGCGATGCGGAAGATGGTCCAATAATTGTAATTGGGCTTCAGGTTTGAGTTCCCGTCGACGTTGTGCTTGTTCATCCAGGTGGCCGTCAACAAATTGGTATAGCCAATTGCCGAAATAGTAGGAGTCTGCGAATAGCCGCCAACCTCTCCGCCCGTATAGGCTCTTGAGAATGATCCCCGAGAGGCGATCTCGTCAATCGCTGGCGTATTCAACCGCTCGATCATATCCGCAGGGACACCGTCAATAATAACAAATACCGTCTTGCGGGTCTTAGCGGACGCCGTGACAGCAAGGAATAGACACAATGAGATGATCCATTTAAGTTTCATGATAAGTCTGTTTTTTAAGGTTGTTAATTTGGGCGCGAAGGTAATTAAATATCAGCACGGATGGACGTGATGGGGTGATAATAAATGAGGCTGCCCCTTTTTGGGGGGACAGCCTCTGTTTTGATAATCATGTATCGAAATAATATTATTTCAGTTTCGATAAAGCTTCCTTGATTCGTTTGATTGCCTCTACGATATTCTCATCGCTTGTCGCGTAGCTCATGCGGATGCACTCAGGTGCTCCAAAAGAGGTACCGCCAACGCAAGCGACGTGGCCGACTTCCAGAAGATACATCGCCAGGTCATCAGCGTTGTTGATCGTGCGGCTGCCGTCCGTCTTGCCATAATAGTAGCTGCATTTTGGGAAGAGGTAGAATGCGCCTTCCGGTTTGTTGACCTTGAATCCGGGAATCTCTTTCGCCAAATTGACAATCAGGTCGCGACGGCGCTCAAAAGCCTGACGCATCTCTTC
Organism: uncultured Parabacteroides sp.; assembly: GCA_900552415.1. Classification (GTDB taxonomy): domain Bacteria; phylum Bacteroidota; class Bacteroidia; order Bacteroidales; family Tannerellaceae; genus Parabacteroides; species Parabacteroides intestinipullorum. The sequence goes on along the minus strand of USAD01000167.1, from coordinate 1,724 downwards.
TACAGGTGCTTGTGTGCCTGTATAAGCGGCTTCTGCCGCCTTTTGGGAAACGGAGCAGGGGCCAGATGTATATTGACCTTGCAATTTGTTGACCGCTTTGACGATCCATTCCGGTCCGGCGATAAAGCCGATACGCCAGCCCGTCATCGCATAAGCCTTGGAAACGCCATTGACGATCACCGTACGCTCTTTCATACCCTCGATATGAGCGATGCTATGGTGCTTGCCGATGTAGTTGATATGCTCGTAGATCTCGTCCGCGATCACGATGATTTCCGGGTATTTTTTCAGGACTTCCGCTAAACCGGCCAGTTCCTCGGCGCTGTATACCGATCCGGTTGGGTTTGATGGAGAACACAAGATCAACGCTTTGGTCTTTGGCGTGATCGCCGCTTCCAATTGTGCTGGCGTGATCTTGAAATCCTGCTCGATACCGGCAGGAACAATGACGGGCTTACCTTCCGCCAACTTGACCATTTCCGGATAGCTTACCCAGAAAGGAGCGGGGATGATCACCTCATCACCTGGATTGACCAATACGAGAATCGTGTTGCAAACCGACTGCTTGGCGCCATTCGCGCAAGAGATCTGGTTGATCGTATACTCAAGATTATTCTCGTTTTTCAGTTTGTTGACAATCGCCTCGCGAAGAGCGGGGTATCCGGCAACAGGAGAGTAACGAGAATAGTTCTCGTCGATAGCCTTTTTAGCGGCCTCCTTGATGTGATCCGGCGTATTGAAATCTGGCTCACCAACACTCAGGTTGATGACATCGATGCCTTGAGCTTTCAGCTCTCCACTTTTTTGTGACATGGCCAGGGTTGCCGAAGGCGACAAACTGGCTAAGCGATCCGATACTTGTGACATGTTATGTATGATTTTAAAGTTATTTGATGTTATGCAAAATGTGTCCCATCCGCTCTTTTTTCGTTTTCATATAGAACTCATTGTAGGGATTGGGCTCCACCTCGATCGGAATGTTCTCGACAACGGTCAAGCCGTAAGCTTCCAAACCGACCCGTTTAACGGGGTTGTTGGTCATTAAGCGCATTTTGGTGATACCCAAATGACGCAAGATCTGGGCCCCTACACCATAATCGCGCTCGTCCGCTTGATGACCAAGGCAGATATTGGCATCGACGGTATCCATGCCGTTTTCCTGTAATTTATAGGCTCTCATCTTTTCCATTAATCCGATGCCACGTCCCTCCTGGTTCAGGTAGATGACAGCGCCACGTCCCTCTTTTTCTACCATTTGCAAAGCCTTGTGAAGTTGGTCTCCGCAATCGCAGCGCAGGGATCCGAAAATGTCGCCCGTAGCGCATGAGGAGTGAACACGTACAAGAACGGGATCGTCACCTTTCAAGTCGCCCTTAATCAAGGCAACGTGCTCGAGGCCGTTACTCTTTTGGCGGAAAGGAATCAACCGGAAATGGCCATATTGTGTCGGCATATCTACCTCTTCACCCTTCTCGACGATAGATTCTTCTTTTAATCTGTACGCGATCAGGTCGGCGATAGAGATCAGCTTGATATCATATTTATCCGCCATCTCCCTGAGTTCGGGCAGACGAGCCATCGTTCCATCATCGTTCATGATCTCCATGAGCGCGGCGGCAGGATACAAGCCCGCTAAGCGGCACATGTCGACACACGCTTCCGTATGTCCGGCACGACGAAGGACACCTTTTTCCTGAGCATACAATGGATTGATATGTCCTGGA
>USAD01000166.1 GCA_900552415.1 uncultured Parabacteroides sp. | reverse complement strand
TACCCTCGACATCACAACAGGTATAGTCGCTCAAAGAGAAATCCGAACATCCAATCGGGACACGCACATAACTGAACCCATACCGATCCGGCGAGAAGGTTTCCTCCAAAAAGGCTTTTCGTTTCTCCTGGGGCATCAACGAAAGATTATAGGCGGATGATCCCGTCACGGCAGCGCCAAAACCATCCAGTGACTGATAACGTACCTGCCGGTCCACCCGGATCTCTAGTGCTCCCGGCTGTACATTCTCGTTCTCACCCAATGAAACCGTACTCTTTTCCAAATCCAAACTTCTTGATGTCGTTGTCGTATAAACCGTAACATCATCCATTCCTCGTGCCTCCATCCGTAAGCACGAGAAAAACGCCAATATCGCAAATAATATAGTTCTCATAAAAAAACTCCTTAAGTTAAAAGAATCCCCGTTTATTGCTCCGTATTCAAAGGCATCCCGGATCTCTGAAAAAATTCTTCCTGCAACCGCCCCGTCACGACATCCGCCTTCACATCCTTAATGGCTCTCGCCAACTGACCGCCTCGTGAATTAAGCACAAGTTCTCCAAGCTCCGCTGTCGCCCCTTCCGATTGTCCCAACTGTTTCCGGCCAAGATGGAATGACTAGCGGGAGCCCCGAAAGGGCTATCAACTTTTTGACACGGCTTCCGGGAGCCCCGAAAGGGCTATCAACTTTTTGACACGGCCTCCGGGAACCCCGAAAGGAGCATCAAATTTTTGACGCGGCTGCCGGGAACCCCGAAAGGAGTGTCAATTTTTTGACACGGCTGCCGGGCAACATGACAGGACAAAATGCCCATCGCTCCAGGCACCAACGTGCCTCCTTTCATACGGTACGTCATTTAGGCATTTCCGGCAAAGAGAACCCATTCCTATAAGTATGGTTAATCCACTCATTCGCCATATCCAAAGCATTAAACTCAGCGAAACGACGATCAAATCTCGGATCCCCATCAATGACCTTAAAGTCGTCAACCGTAACAATCTTAATCTTATCGTTCGGAGAAATATTCGTAAATTTCATGGCCTCACCATCCCATTTCAGTTCACGATGCAATCCTTGCAATCCAGAAAGGCGAACCGCCAAGACACCCATGACAACCATCTCATTGAATGGCCCAGAGAATTGGAAGTTAGAAGAGGATTCCACACGATTCTCCGGCGATTCCTTACAAGCACGTATCCAATCCTGCTCATGAGCGTTCGTATCCCAAATATTGCCATTTCCACCCTTCACTCGTGGGATAGTCGGCTTCGGTTGATTGAAATGATCCATATCTGTCACGGGCAACAAAGTCGGATTCATGCCATAACATCCGGTCATGATCTTTCCCCTTGTTCCGATAAAGAGAATGCCCCCGTTCTCATCCCCCATCATCTGACCATCTTTCAACTCTTCCGGACGAGGGGGCATCAAACCGCCATCATACCAATAGACCTTCACTTCCGGCATCTTGACATTCCCTCTCGCCGGGCGCTCCGGGAAAGTATAAGTAACAATTTGAGCGTGAGGAGGAGAATAGAGATTGCTCAATGTGGAACTACCAATAACACTAATTGGATATTTCAAGTCTAAAGCCCAATACAATGGATCCATAATATGACAAGCCATATCGCCTAATGCTCCTGTTCCGAAGTCCCACCAACCGCGCCAATTCCATGGCGTATAAACCGGGTGATATGGACGCTTCTCAGCCGGACCAATAAACAAATCCCAATCCAATGTTTTCGGACATTTCACATTCTCACTCGGCTTCATCAAACCTTGCGGCCAAATCGGACGGTCTGTCCAGCAATGCACCTCATAAACATCACCAATTACACCCGACCATATCCATTCAGCGATCTGACGGCACCAATCAAATGAGTTTCCTTGGTTTCCCATCTGAGTAGCGACACGATATTTCCGAGCCAATTTAGTCAAAAGACGAGACTCATAAACAGAATGTGTCAACGGTTTTTGAGTATAACAATGCTTACCCAACGTAATCGCATGCGCCGTCACACAAGCATGCGTATGATCAGGAGTAGCGACCATAACGGCATCGATCGATTTTCCCATCTCGTCGAACATAACTCGCCAATCTTTGAAACGCTTCGCCTTAGGATAATCCTTGAATGTCTTATCCGCGTATCCCCAATCCACGTCACATAATGCGACAATATTCTCAGTACTCATGTTTTTCAAATTACGGCGTCCCATTCCACCAATACCGATGCCAGCAATATTCAATTTATCACTAGGAGCCATAAAACCATGAGACTTACCCAAAACCGAATTGGGGACAATCGTCAAACCCGCGGCCGCCAAAGCGCCCGTTTTTAGAAAATTTCTTCTTGAAATGTTTTTCATAATACTAGATACATAAATATTTAATTACCTTTTAATCTGTCACTTCATATCCACCAGTCCAGGCTCACGACGCTCGGTCCCTTTCTGTCGGGTCAGGTTATCCCCCAGCTCAGCACGCCACTTGTCGGCAATCTTCTGGAGTTTTGCCAAACGCTCCGGATTCTGGGTCGCCACGTTATAACGCTCACCCGGATCCCGACGCAGGTCATACAACTCCGGTTTCATGATCTCAAGGTTGGCCAATTTGCCCGGTTGCCCGTCGTTGCCCGGCTCATAGGCGCCATACGTCACGTACTTATGCGGGAAAACCAACTTGAACTCGCCATCCGTCACCGCCTCCAGGTCATTCTTATTATAATAGTAGACAAACGACTCCCGGGGATTCGCGCCCTCACGCCCCTCTATAAGCGACAGGATACTGACCCCGTCAATCTTACGCCCGGGCAGGGCGGCACCGCTGATCTCGGCAAAGGTCGGGAACAGGTCGATGTTGGAGGCCAACTTGTTACAGATCGTACCCGGTTTGGTATGTCCTTTCCAATACATGATGCAAGGCACACGGTTGCCGCCGTCGAACGTGGTCGCCTTCGCCTCACGCAAACCGGCCGCCGAACCGGCATGATTACCATAATTCGCCCACGGGCCATTATCCGACGTAATGACGATCAACGTATTATCCTCCAGGCCAAGCTCACGGACCGTACGGACCACCTCGCCAACGCTCCAGTCGATCTCCATCATCACATCACCAAACAGGCCCTGCTCGCTCTTGCCCTTGAACTTGTCCGAGACAGCCAGCGGGACATGCGGCATGGAATGCGCCAGATAAAGGAAAAAGGGTTTCGACCTGTTGTTACGGATAAACCGCACCGCGCGCTCGGTATAATCGGTCGTGAAACGGCTCTGGTCCGTATTGTAACCGACCACCTCATTGCCGTCGTAAGTCGGCAGGTCCGGGAAGTTGAACACCTCGCCCTGTTGCGGATGGTTCGGCCACATGTCGTTCGAGTAAGGCAAGCCGTAATACTCGTCGAAACCGTTTTGCAAGGGCAGGAACTGATGGGCATCGCCCAAATGCCACTTGCCAAATATCGCGGTCGAATAACCTTTTTGCTTCATGAGCTCGCCCATCGTCATCTCCTCCGGATGGATACCATAATTCGAGTCCGGTCCGGGAGCGCCAGCGAAACCGATCCGGTTCGGATAGCAACCGGTCAGCAACCCCGCACGCGAGGCGCCACTAATCGGCTGGCAAGCCAAAAAATGGGTAAACCGAACGCCTTGAGAGGCCAGGGCGTCTATATTCGGAGTCGTGTAGCCATAGGCACCATTACACGAAAAATCACCAAAACCCACATCATCCAGATTGATCAGGATAATATTTGTCGGGCCTTCCACCGCATAAAGGGTAGAACACGTCATCAATGCCGAAAGCAACACGATTTTCTTCATAACACTAATTTTTAAGGATAAAACAAATTTAAACTTTAACAGTCACGCCCAAAAGTACAAAAAAAATCATATCTTTGGCGATTAATATATCAAATCTATAAACGAAAACACATGAGATTACACACGCTTCTAGCCTGCTCCCTGTTGGGATTAGCAACCTCCGCCTTCGCGGCAAACGATAACAAGAGTATTTACCACAAGGATTGGATAGACTTCAACAAGAACAATACGAAAGATGTCTATGAGGATCCGACGGCCCCCATCGACGATCGTGTGGAAGACTTGCTGAAGCAAATGACCCAAAAAGAGAAAATCGGGCAATTACTCACCAAGTTCGGATGGCCTTTATACGAGCGTCAGGGAGAGATGATCACCTTGACCCCAGAAGCCGAGAAGGTCCTCGTAGAATTGGGAACCGGCGGTTTATGGGGATTCATGCGTGCCGATCCCTGGACACAAAAGACCTTGAAAAACGGTTTGAATCCCCAATATGCCATCACGGCTACCAACCTGCTCCAACGCTATTGCATAGAGAATACCCGCTTGGGAATCCCGGTACTTCTGGCAGAGGAGTGTCCACATGGACACATGGCGATCGGAACCACCTCTTTCCCGACCGGTATTGGTCAGGCCTCGACCTGGAACCCGGACCTGTTGCGCCGATTAGGTGCCGCCCAGGCAACTGAGGTTCGTAAACAAGGAGGGCATATCGGTTATGGCCCGGTTGTCGACTTGGCCAAAGACGCCCGATGGTCGCGCGTGGAAGAGGGCTTTGGCGAGGATCCTTTCCTGGCGGGTGAACTGGGTGTCGCAGTCGTAAAGGGCATGCAGGAGGACACGGACTATCCGGTAATCTCGACCGTCAAGCATTTCACGGCCTATGGCTCGACCGAGGGCGGGCATAACGGCGGTTCCGCCCATCTGGGTGAAAACGAGCTGCAAGAACAGATCCTGCCTCCTTTCCGGAAGGTAGTTGATGCGGGCCTGCTCTCCATCATGACCTCCTATAATGAGATTGATGGTGTGCCTTGTACGGGAAACAAATACCTGTTGACCGACCTGTTGAAGGACACGTGGAACTTCAAGGGCTTTGTCGTCTCAGACCTTTTCTCAATCGATGGCATGACCGGACTGGGTGTCGCTTCAGATTTGAAAGACGCGGGACGGATCGCCATCAACGCCGGAGTGGAATCGGACCTTGGCGGACAAGCATTCCAGAAACTGGCCGAGTTGGTTGAGGAGGGCAAAGTAGACCAAAAGCAGATCGATAACGCGGTAAGAAAATTATTAAAGCTCAAGTTTCAATGGAAGCTGTTCGACTCACCTTTCCGTACGGCGGAAGAGGGATTGACACAAGCGGAACTGGACGAGCACCGGGCATTGGCACGTGAGGTGGCACGCCAATCGATTGTCCTGCTGAAGAACGAGAACCAAACCCTACCCTTGAAAAAGGAGATTCGCTCTATCGCTGTTATCGGTCCGAACGCGGATACGCCCTATAACCAGTTGGGTGACTATACGGCACCTCAAGCCGATGGCAACGTGATTACCGTATTGGAAGGTATTCGCCGGGCAGTATCGAAAGAGACCGTTGTCAACTACGCTAAGGGTTGCGCCATCCGCGACATGTCCGACAAGGGCTTCGCCGAGGCGAAAGCGGCAGCCGAGAAGAGCGATGCGATCGTCCTGGTACTGGGAGGCTCAAGCGCCCGTGATTTTACCGCCGAGTTCGAGGCTACCGGCGCGGCCAAGGCCAGCCAGAACGAAATGAGCGACATGGAGAGTGGCGAGGGTAACGACCGCAAGACGTTGGGCCTGATGGGCCGGCAAAACGAGTTGCTGGAGTTGATGCGGGCGACCGGCAAACCGTTGGTTGTTGTCCTCATTAAGGGACGTCCATTAACAGTAAAGAATTGCGACGAGGCGGCTGATGCCCTGATCGACGCCTGGTATCCAGGCGTTGAAGGAGGTAATGCCATCGCTGATGTCCTGTTTGGTGATTATAATCCGGCCGGACGTCTGGCCGTTTCCGTACCGGAAAGTGTCGGTCAGGTTCCAGTCTTCTACAATCACAACCGAAGCCAGAACCGGAGCAATTACGTGGAGGGCACCGGACAACCGCTTTATCCTTTCGGCTATGGGTTGAGCTACACGAATTTCACCTACAACGCGATGACCATCATACCCGAGGCGGCGGCCATCAAGGTACGGGTCAAACTGACCAACAGCGGCTCGCGCGATGGCGACGAGGTCATCCAGATTTACGTGAAAGACGTCGTCTCCTCGCATGCCAAGCCGGTCATGGAGCTGAAAGCGTTCAAGCGGATCAACCTCAAGGCCGGCGAGACCAAGGAGGTGGAACTCTCGATCGACAAGAAGGAGCTGGAGCTCTATCAGGGCGACGGCCAATGGCTGCTGGAGCCGGGCGACTTCGTCATCATGGCGGGCGGCTCGTCCAAGAATCTGCCGTTGAAGGAGACCATTACATTATAATCCAATTGATATCTAACACGCGGCCGGAGCCCAATAGCTTCCGGCCGCCACAAAACAAAAG
>USAD01000165.1 GCA_900552415.1 uncultured Parabacteroides sp. | reverse complement strand
CTGTTTTTCGCTTTCTACCTGATCCTGCCGATCCTGCCTTTCTATCTCCAGGAAGAGTTCGCGGCAGGCAAGTCGTTGATCGGCTTCGTCCTTTCATGTTATACGGTCGCGGGACTCTGTATCCGTCCATTTGCGGGTTACCTATTGGACTCCTTCGCCCGACGGCCGCTTTACCTGTTGGCATACTTTATTTTCACATCCATTTTCGCCGGTTATATCGTCGCCACGGCATTAAGCCTTTTTATTGCCCTGCGCATCGTGCACGGTTTGGCTTTTGGCATGGTAACTGTCGCCGGCAATACGATCCTAATCGATATCTTACCTTCATCCCGTCGTGGCGAGGGTATCGGCTATTATGGCCTAGCCAACAACATCGCCATGAGTTTCGGCCCGATGATTGGCCTCTTCATGCACGAGGTCTATTCCTACGAAACCATCTTTACCTGTTCACTCGTCTCTGGAGCGATCGGCATCTTAATGGCCTATATGGTAAAAACGCCCTATAAGAAACCAGTCAAGCGTGAACCCATCTCACTCGACCGATTCTTCCTGCTTAAAGGTACCATGGCGGGCATCTCACTTCTGCTGCTCTCCATTCCTTATGGTATGACCACTACTTACGTCGCCATGTATGCCGACGAGATTGGCATTACCGTCAATTCCGGACTCTACTTCACATTTATGGCAATCGGTCTGGCAGTATCAAGGCTCTTTTCCGGCCGACAGGTCGACAGAGGTCGGGTTACTTATGTCATCACACTCGGTATGTACTTGGCAGTCCTGAGTTTCTTCGCATTGGCAGGTTTACGTTATATCGCCAACTGGAGCTTGGTCTTCTCCTCTTACCTGTATCTGGCCATTGCTCTCTCGCAAGGCGTTGCGTTCGGCACGATGTTCCCAGCATTCAACGCCTTGTTCGTCAACCTGGCACCCAACAACCAGCGGGGAACAGCGACATCGACCTACCTGACCAGCTGGGACGTCGGAATTGGTATTGGATTGATGGTTGGCGGTAGCCTGGGTCAGGCATTCGGTGGTTTCTCGTGGGCTTACCTTTTTGGCGCTTGCCTGACGATTCTCTCCGTCATCTATTTCGTATGGAAAGTAGGACCGCATTACAACCGTAATAAACTACGTTAGGCGGTATCATTCTTTTTATGTACATTTGCCCGAAACAAAAACAAGCAGTCATGAATTTCAGTGAAAAATGCTATCAGATCTTTGAGCAAGCCACCAAGGCTTATCATATAACGGATCATGTGGACGCAACAATCCACAATCCGTATCCCGTGAAAAGTATTGATTTCTATCTCTACTTGAAAAACTGGATCGACGCCGTACAATGGCACCTGGAAGATATTATCCGTGATCCGGCGATTGACCCGGTCGAGGCCTTGAAGATCAAACGACGAATCGATAAATCCAACCAGGACAGAACGGATCTGGTGGAATTGATCGACAGCTTTTTCCTGGATAAATATAAAGACGTAAAACCATTGCCTGACGCGACCATCAACACAGAGAGTCCCGCTTGGGCCGTCGATCGTCTGTCGATCCTGACCTTGAAGATCTACCATATGGAACGTGAGGTAGAGCGTACGGATGTCAGCGCCGAGCACAAAAGCCGTTGCGAGAACAAACTGGCTGTCCTCAGGGAGCAAAAGAAAGACCTGTCGACCGCATTAGACCAACTGCTGACCGATATCCACGATGGCAGGAAATACATGAAGGTCTACAAACAGATGAAGATGTACAACGATCCGGAGTTGAACCCTGTCCTCTACGGTACTAAAAAATAATAATGGCGAATTTCCTGGTCATACGATTATCCGCTATCGGTGATGTCGCCATGACGTTGCCCGTGGTCTATTCGGTGGCTCGGCTGAATCCGGAGCATACCTTTACGGTCCTTACCCAGACATTCTTGATGTCCATCTTCATGAACCGTCCCAAGAACGTCCGGGTTTTAGGAATCAACACCCGTTCAAGTGAGAAGAAACTGATCGGACTGCTGAAGTTTTCCTCCGCCTTGGCCCGTTACGACTTTGATTATGTCCTGGATCTGCACGACGTAATCCGGACCAAGATCATCCGTACGTTCTTCCAGCTGAAAGGGAAAAAGGTATTTGTAATGGATAAGGCCAGGAAAGAACGCAAAGCACTGGTTCGTCCTAACAATAAGATCAAGACACCATTAAGGCAGGTTATAGATCGCTATGCGGATGTATTCCGTATGGCAGGCTTACGTTACGAGGCTATTTTTACTTCTCTGTTTGAAGGATATCAACCGGACTTGGCGCCCATCGAGGCCTTTGCCGGCACTAAAAACGGGAAATGGATCGGTATTGCCCCATTCGCCAAACACACAGGAAAGATTTACCCTATCGAACAGATGGAAGAGGTAGTCGCCTCACTCGCCAAAACAGGTGAGCAAGAAATTTTCCTGTTCGGCGGCCGTGGCTACGAGGAGGCGATCCTTGAGGAATGGACATATCGCTATCCTCATGTGAAGAATGTTGTAGGTCATTTCAATTTGGATCAAGAATTGGTCTTGATCTCCAAACTCGACCTGCTGGTCAGTATGGACTCCGCCAATATGCACTTCGCTTCGTTAGTCGGCACACGAGTTCTCTCCATTTGGGGCGCGACGCATCCTTATGCCGGCTTCTACGGCTATCATCAATCACCAGAGGATTGCCTTCAAGTGGACTTGCCTTGCCGCCCCTGTTCCATCTTCGGGCAAAAAACCTGCTTACGGGGTGATTGGGCATGTATGAACAAGATGACACCTGAACAGATCGTAACAAAAATCAATACGATCCTATGAATATTGTCATTCATCCTCAATACGAATACTTGACGGATTTCATTCACCGCCTTCCCGCCTTTTTCGAGAAAGAGGGAACAACCATTTACGACGGGCGCAACCGGATCAAGGTCTTCCAAGTTGATGGCCTGCTCCTCAATGTCAAGCGTTTCAGGAAACCGATCCTGATCAATCGTTTGATCTACTCCCTTCTTCGAGCCCCAAAGGCCAAGAGATCCTATGAGTACGCCTTACGATTGCGGGAAAAGGGCATTGACACCCCCGAACCCATCGCTTATATCTTATGCGAAGAGAAAGGGCTTCTCTCATGGAGTTACTTCATCAGTTTCCAAATGCCGGAAACCTATCACACGCTGTATGAGGCAGGACAAGGCCCAATCGAGGAGAATAGCGAACTATTCAGGGCTTTAGGAACTTATACGGCCCATCTACATCAAAAGGGCATCTATCACAAGGATTATTCGCCTGGCAACATCTTATATCACCAAGAGCCGGACGGCATACATTTTTCCCTGATCGACATTAACCGGATGTCTTTCGGAAAGGTGTCATTGAAACAAGGTTGCGCGAATTTCGCCCGGATTTGGGGTGGCGAACAGGCTTTCCATATCTTGGCGGAAAGTTACGCGAAGACATTAGGCGCAGACACGGTCCTTTGCCAGAAATGGATTTTCCATTATCGCCAACGCTTCTGGAAACATTACGCAAGGAAACACTCTATCCCATTCAATATGGATTAGAATATCAAGGATATTCCCTCCTTATCTACCCTTCATGATCGCTTCGTAATCTTCAACCAGCAAACGACATAATATAATTTACAAAGGAACTTAATCCGATCCCAACCCTTATCCAAGGCCTTCACGACACGGATGTTATCCTGAAGGCCCTTGATCCGTTGCGTATGCGAGACGCCATGGGAATCATAAACAGCCACGGTGACAGGGACATGCCGGAAACGATACCCCATCAAATAACAACGCTTGAAGAAATGAAAATCAGCCGACATACGAAATCTCGTATCGAAAGGCATTTTTCTCAGGATAGACGTCTTGGCAAAAGCGGCCTGATGACAGAAATACATCCGCTGCTTGTTGCATGGAGCGGAAGCTGTCTTTAACCTTAACTCCTCGTCTTTCGTGGTAAAGATATCACCATACAGGATATCGCATCGCTCCTTATCCGCATATGAGGCGATCTGGGTTAAAACATGATCGTCGGCAAAAGTATCACCAGCGTTCATGAAGATAATCCAATCCCCCTGAACCTGTTGAATACCTTTATTCATTCCCTGATAGATGCCACCATCCGGTTCGGAACACCAATAAGCCAGTCGATCCTGATACTCCCTGATGATTTCCGCAGTTCCATCAGTCGATCCTCCATCAATAACGATATATTCCAACGAGGCGTAATCCTGTCGCAATACGCTCTCGATGGTCTTGGCGATCAGGCCAGCACAATTGAACGAGACAGTTACGACACTAAACGTATATTTCCCCGCCATAACTATCCCTTCAGTTTTTTAAGGAAACGCCGCAGACGTTCCAGCGGTGAGGCTTTCCAACTGTGCGCGCAGAGATGGATCACATAAGAGGCAGATGTCACCTCATGCTTGTTTCCCGCGAAGATCTCCGACCGGAAGATTTTCATGTTTCCATCCAAATCCTGATCGGCATCCACATAACGGAAGCCATATTTCTCCGCGATCCGTGCGTAAATCAGCGGCGAGAACATGTCCGGCGACAACGTATCCGAGAAGGTTTTCGACTGATACCAATCGAGAACCTCCTTCACGAAGGGACAACCCGCTTGCGCGCCCATTACAGCCGCCTGGATCTGCATGCCGGAGATATACTCTTGCCCTTGGCGTGTTCCATCGGCTGTGATGGCATGGATCGATCCGGTCTTCTCCAATTGACTGGGATGATGCTCCACGCTGGAGATAAACTGATAATCCAGGAAATCGTCAAACCGTTTCAAGACCTTCACGTCGGAATCCAGATAAAAGCCACCCTCCGTATAAAGGGCATACATCCGGATATAATCGGCGGCGAACGCCCATTTGCGTGCCTTCACTGCATCTCGCACGAATTGGGGAGCCGAAGCGAGGTCGAAGTTCTCCAAGCTCCATAACTTCCATTCATAATCGGGCATCACCTTTTTCCAGGTTCGCATACATTTCTTGATCTCAGGCGGAAATGGATCACCGCTCAACCAACAATAATGGATTATTTTCGGTATCATAATAAAGAAAATGTTCGTTTAATATTAGAGCAACGCTTGATAAAGCTCAATCAATTGCCTCGCTTGACGCTCCTCCGAGAAACGGGCGGCGTACCGTTTGCCTTGTTCCACCATATAGCGTCTTTTCTCCGGATGCTCCACAAGAAGAGTCAACGCCGCGGTCATGCCCTCCACATCATCCGGATGGACATAGATGGAATCGGGGCCTCCGGCCTCCTCCAGACATGAACCGGTTGCGGCGATAACCGGCACCGACGAATGAAGCGCTTCCAGGATGGGAATACCAAATCCCTCAAACCGCGAGGGATACACGAAGATCTCCGCCATCTGGTAAACGGCTGGCAGATGACGGAAAATGACGTCATGCAGCAGATGAACCCGCTCACGCAGATGGTTCTCCTCGATGAAACGCTCAACCTCATCCGTATAGGCGGTTCGCTTCCCGACAATCACCAGATGTACCTCCTCAGGCAATCGCGGCATGGCCTTGACGGCGAGCAGCACGTTCTTCCGCTCCTCAATACTTCCCACGCTGAGAATATAACGCCCAGGCAATCCATACCTCTTCCGGACCTCTTGCCTGATGGCCTCCGAAGCGATCGATGTAAACGAGGAATCACACCCTTGATAGATCACATGAATCTTCTCTGGTGCGATCTTGAAATAGTTCACGATATCCCGCTTGGTACATTCGCTGATAGCGATGATGGCATCAGCGTTCCGGCACGACCGGCCATATTTATAACGGTAAAGCCAACGGTCGATGGCTCCATAATATTGAGGATAACGGACAAAGATCAAGTCGTGTATGGTCACGACGCTTTTCGCCCGTCGCTGCCGACGGATATTGAGAGGCAACTCGTTGCTGAGACCATGATAGATATCCACGCCATCACGTTCGAGGCAACGGGTAATCCCGAAGGTTCGCCACAACGATTTGAGACGCCGCCAAAAGCCTTCCGGAAAACGACAGTGGATTGTCGGGCAACTGGCCTGAAGCGCCTGAAACTGCCGGCTCTCACGGTACTTAGGCGCATAAAGGAGGTATTCGTTTTCCGGGTGAAAACGGTATAGGATTTCTATCAGGTAACGGCTATAGTTTCCCAACCCGGTGAAATTCTGCATGGCTCTTTTCGCGTCGAATCCTATGCGCATAGCTCTTGTTTGAAGTTCGTTTGGGGCAAAAGTAGGAAATATTCCCGTAACCCAAAACAGGGCCTAAGACGATATTCGGGTTTTAGGATTTTTATGTTTACTTTCGCGACCGCCAAAGAACCATATCATATAAAATATCCGACTTATGAGAATAAAGAGTTACGCCTGGCTCCTGATAATATTGCTGGG
>USAD01000164.1 GCA_900552415.1 uncultured Parabacteroides sp. | reverse complement strand
ACATCCCACATGACGATCCGGAACCGGCGCTTCAAGGCCCGTGCCTGCGACCAGCGCATGTGGCCATGGGGCGGACGGAAAAGATCGCTCCCGATCCACTCGTCGGCCTTCAGTACGTTCGCCATATAGGCGTCAGCGTCGTAATGGATGCCCTGGATATGATTGAAGGTATGATTGCCTACCCGATGGCCTCGGGCCAGCACCTCACGAAACAGCTCGGGATGCTTGCGCACGTTATCGCCCACCATGAAGAAGGTGGCCCGCACGCCATAATGATCAAGCTGATCTAAAACCCAAGGGGTAACCTCGGGGATCGGGCCATCGTCGAAAGTGAGGAAAACCTCACCCGACGCGGCCGGGACCCGCCAGGTTACCCCCGGATAGAGAGCCCTGTAGAACCAGGGCGGTTGCTCTATAAACATAATATCACATTATCACTCTTTCACGATCGAACCGTAAGCCATACGGTAGTTATCGAACTCCTCCTGATACTTTTGCGCCAGCTCAGGATCGTGCTTCTTGGCGACACGCAAGACCTCTTGCAAGACGGCGAGGTTATGCTCCAGGTCACCCACGGCAGAGGCAAACTGACCCGGCTTGAGGCGGAAGATCCAGTTGACGGTGCGCACGGCGTCGTCCGCGATACCGGAGAAGATGGCCTCGCCCTTCTCCTTTTGTCCCAACTCGTAATAGAACTCACCGATTGAGAGAGCGCTATAATCGAGCGGCACGTTCTCGGGCGGCAACACGGCCATCGCCTTGTCGAGGACGTTGAGCGCCTTGTCGTTCTTGCCTTCCGACATCAACGCGGCGGCAAGCTTGCTGAAGAGGGCGACACGATAGCTCTTGCACATACGCATCACGTTCTCGTCGACATAAACACCAGGCTGGTCTACACCACCCCATTTGAACTTGTTCATCACGTTGTCGTACATCTTTTCCGTATCTACCGAGCGAATCGTGTTCTTCGTCTCCATAGGCACGATATGATAAGCCATACCGACCTGCTGGAAGAAAGGATCGAGCTTCACGAACTGATCCGGACTAACGGTGATCGCGTAATAGATCGGTCGTTTCCAGTTGTTCGTGCGCAACATGTCGAGAACGATCAACTCATGCTTGCCCAGGTAATCCTTGCCGGTCAGGTCGATCGTCATCTGCTTCTGCATGTAAGGCAAGTAGGCCGTATCGAGCACGCCAGCCGCCATTACCGCGGCAGAATCGACGTCGAAGGTCAACTTTTGCGACGGGATATAATCCAGCTCCTGGCTATAACCGGGGATCTTCTTGAATTTCGGATCGTTGCTACGCACGAAATCGAGCGCCGTACCAAGGTCGATCGCCTTGTCGGTCATCGGGAAGATGTAAGCCGCGTCACGAGTACCTTGTACGTAATCCGAAGGCTCCCATGAGATAGGCAACGACTCGGACTCGTAAGCCTGCTTCTTCATCTGGGTGATGTACCAGTCGGTTTGCAAGTAGCTCGTGTTGCAGACACGGACATCGGTCCGGATGCCCTCAACCTCCTGGGCATACCACAACGGGAAGGTATCGTTATCACCATTGGTGAAGATCACCGCGTTCGGCTCGCACGACTCAAGATAGTTGGCACCAAAGTCGCGACAGACGTAACGGCCCGAGCGATCGTGGTCGTCCCAGTTCTGCGCGCCCATCTGTATCGGCACGAACAGGGCAAGCACCGTAGCCACCGAGCCGGCAACCATCGGCGAGAGCTTGCCATACTGGCGCAATGCCTTGGCCAAAGCGGCGACACCAAAACCGATCCAGATACAATAGGCGTAGAAGGATCCGGCGTAGGCGTAATCACGCTCACGGGGCTGGTAAGGCGTCTGGTTCAGGTAAAGCACGATGGCGATACCCGTCATGAAGAAGAGGAAGAAGGTGATCCAGAAGGTCTGGATGCCTCGCTTCCCGGCATTCGCCTGGTAGAAGAGGCCCAAGATACCCAACAGGAAGGGCAACATATAATAGACGTTATGCCCCTTGTTGTCGGCGATCGAGCTGGGCATATCCTCTTGCGGACCAACCAAAGCCTCGTCGATGAAAGGAATACCGGTGATCCAGTTACCGTTCATCACCTCGCCATGGCCTTGTATGTCGTTCTGGCGACCGGAGAAGTTCCACATGAAATAACGCCAGTACATGAAGTTCAACTGATAGGAGAAGAAATAGCGCAGGTTCTCGCCAAAGGTCGGCTTCATCACCGTCGTGGTCTCGCCACATCGGTTGAACTTGACCGGCGTGCCCTTTATCTTCGCCCATTCCTTGTAGGCGTTGATGTGATTCGGGTCGCTACTGAACATACGGGGGAAGAGCATGTTCAACTCGTCCACGTACTTGTATTCCGTCTCATAACGGGAGATATAATAACGATCCTTCTCGTTCTTGTCCTTCTTGATGATACGGCTCCAGGTCGGCTCGCCCTGCTCGCTGACCGGCACGCACATGCCATCCTTGTTCTCGCGTTTCACCTCCGAGACGTAGGTCTGTCCGTAGATCAATGGTGTCTTACCATATTGCTCGCGGGCCAGATAAGTACGCAGGGTGAAGATATCGCTCGGCGAGTTCTGGTTCATCGGCGTATCCGCCGTCGCACGGATCAGCGTCAACGCGTATGAGGAATAACCGATCACGATCACCATGAGCGAAACCAGGACCGTATTCATCAACTTGAGCGGCAGATCGCCCTTGCGGGTGAAGAGATATGCCGCCAAGAGCGCCGTCAGGACTACCGCCACCACGTAACCGCTACCGATGAACGGGATACCCAGCAAGACGATCGAGAGAAGAAACGAGATCTTCAAACGGATCGGATGGATCTCGTCGCGCATGGTCTCCCAAATGGACCAGAGCAAAACCGCCGCCAGGACAATGACAAAGACGAAAACGCCCGAGTTGTAGGGCATACCCAGCGTATTGACGAAGAAGAGCTCGAAATAGCCGCAGATCTCCACCAGGCCCTGCACCACGCCATACATCATCAATCCGACGATAGCGAACGACACCAAGAGGGCACCGATCGTCCCCTTCATCGTCGGGTTCGGGAATTTCTTATAGTAATAAACCAATACGATGGCCGGGATACACAACAGGTTCAACAGGTGAACACCGATACTCAAGCCCATCAAGTAGGCGATCAGGACAATCCAGCGATCCGCGTGTGGCTGATCCGCCACCTCCTCCCATTTCAGGATAAGCCAGAAGACACAAGCCGTGAAGAGGGAAGAATAGGCATATACCTCGCCCTCGACGGCACTGAACCAGAAGGTGTCGCTAAAGGTATAGGCCAACGCGCCTACCAAACCGCTACCCATGATCGTGACCATCTGTCCCATCGAGATCGTCTCGACATTCTCGACCATGATGCGACGGGCCAGGTGGGTGATGCTCCAGAAAAGGAACAGGATCGTCAGGCCACTGAACAGGGCCGACATCGTGTTGACCATCATCGCCACCTTCGAGGGATCGGACGCGAATTGCGTGAACAGGTTGGCGGTTAACATGAAGAAAGGCGCTCCGGGCGGGTGCCCCACTTCCAACTTATAGGCAGAAGAAATGAACTCACCGCAATCCCAGAAGCTGGCGGTGGGCTCGATTGTCATTAAATAAACGGTCGAGGCGATCGCGAAAACGATCCATCCCAACACGTTGTTCACCAATTTGTAATTTTTCATTCCCTATGAGTGTGTTTTAGATTTATCCAATTTAACAAGAACCTCCTGATTCCAACCGAAAAAACCGAACGCGAAGGTAAGTAATTACGCTGAGTAAACGGGGAAATAAAGCATTAATTGTCCCTAATAACGACTTATTAATCCAATTTAGGGACCTCACGCCTCCTCTCCCGCTACTCCAGCCAGGGTTGCGGGTCGAGCTTCGTCTTCTCTTTCCAGAGTTGGAAATGGAGGACCGTAGCGTTGCCTTCGGCCGGATCGGAGAAGATACGGCCCAGTGCCTGGCGGGTATTGACCTGGTCACCCGCTTGCACGTAAACCTGGCTGAGGTTGCTATATACGGTCAGGTAATTGCCATGACGCACGATCACGGAATTGTTGTAGCCCGGCACGACGAAAACTCTCGTGACGACACCCTTGAAGACCGCCCGGGCATCGGCGCCGGCGTTGGTACGGATATCGATACCGCTATTGTTCGTACGGACATATTTCAGCTCCTGGTGTTGTTGCTCGCCAAAGGTGCCGACCACCATGTGACGTCCCGTCACGGGATAGGGCAAACGCCCCTTGTTGTTGACGAAGCTACCGGAGAGCTCACGCTCCGCACGGGTCATGGCATAGCCACCCTTCGTCTCGGCCACACGCTCCTCGCCCGCCTTGGCCGGCTGGTTCGTCTTCTTGCGCTTCGCCTCGGCGGCACGTGCCTCGGCTTCCGCACGGGCGATCTCCTCGGCGATCTGTTTCTCGATCTGGCGGTTCAGCTCGTCGGCCCGTTTCTTCTTGGCTTTCAGCTCAGCCGTGAGGCTGCTCTTGCGCTTGTTCAGCTCCTGCACCTCCTGCTTCTGCTCCTGCTCCTCGACCCGCAATTTAGCGCTCTCCTGCTCTCGGGTACCCAACAGGGCCTGTTTCTCCGTACGGGTCTTCTCGAGTGCCTGACGTTGTTGAGCGATCTCCTCACGTTTCTCGATGATCGAGTGGGCTTGACGCTCTTGCCACTCGGCATATTCCCTCAAGTAACGAATACGGCGCAACGACTGGCCAAAACTCTCGGCGGAGAGGATGAACAGGAGCTTGTCTTGGGTGGCGCCCCGGCGATAGAGGCTATTGACCGACTTGGCGTAGGCCGCCTTCTTTTGTTCCAACTCACGTCCCAGCTCGTCGAGGCGGTTTCGCGACTCGCGCATCTGCTGGTCGATCACGCCAATCTCCTGGTTCAAGAGGGTGATCACCTTCTTACGGGAGAGGATCTGCTTCGAGATGAGATTCAATCGCTCGAGCGAGCTCTTGGCGCTCTTGGTCGTCTCGCCCAACAAACGGCTGGTCCGCTCGATCTCCTCGAGGGTCTTTTGGCGTTGCGCCTCCAGACGGCGCACCTCCTCTGATTTCTGGGCGACCATCCCAACCGACCAAAGCAAAACGACCAACAATCCCAAAAGCTTTCTCATCCCTCTCTCCTCATTATCTTTATCGACTCATGTTCCCGATCATCTTGAGCAGGTCGGCCATCGTCACCCGGGTGTATTTGGCCGGAATGGAGAAATCCCAACGGACCGGCTCATCGAGCTTGATCCTTGAGTAACGAATATCCAATCCACCCAGCGACTCACCCTCTTTCATCAATTCCGCGCTCATGAACATCGGGAAAAGCTGATCGCCCACCTCACGGAAGTCGTCATAATCCCAACGCAGGGCATAATCGCCCGAGGCATCGGCCACCATCGTCGAGCGGATCGTCTCGCCCCGGTCGATCCCGAAGGTCGAGAGCACGCCATGTGGCCCTTTCGCCACCAACTCGGCCGAGGCTCCCTCTTGCGTCAGCTCGAACGAGCGGTAATCGGCGGGACCGACCGCCCTCTTGCCCAAAAGGAAGAGGTGATTGGTGAATAAAGCCTGGAAATTATAGTAGTTCGGGCCCTGGATCTGGGCCAGGAAATTGGCATAGTTCTCCACAAGGTAACGCTTGTTGACCCGATCGAGGATCCGCACGCTATCGGTCGTCAGCTCCACACGGAAAAGCTCCACGCCCAGGAAGGGTTGCACGGACAACTGGAGGACGCTATCACGGGCCAGGCGCAGGTCTACCCTCGAGCTCAACTCCTTTCCCGGCAGACGCAGGGTCATGTTGAGCCGCGCCGTCATCGTCTCATAACGGAACGCGTTCGCCTCGAGCGACTGGAACAGGGCCTTCCGGGATTTCTCCTGAACGGTCTCGCCCTCAACCGCTTTTTTCGACGACTTACATCCCACCAGCAAGGCCATAGCCGCCAGCAGGCTCATCAGGTAAAAACAGGCTCGTCTGCTCATGATCATTTGGCCTCCTTATCCTCGATGTATTCCTGGCGCTCGATCTTCTGGTCGAGCACCTCGGTCGATTTACCCAGCTCCTTGGCACGTTTCCATTGCTCGACCGCCTTCTCCTTCTCGCCGCACATGAAAAGGATGTCGCCATAATGGTCCACCAGCTCGGCGCTGTTGGTCGTATCCTTCTCGATGGCGCTCTCGATGTAGATCTTGGCCAGGGTATAATTGCCCTGCACGAAGAAGATCCAAGCGTAAGTATCGAGATAGGTGGCGTTGTCGGGCTCCAGCTTGATGCAAAGGCCACTCATCCGCTCCGCCTTCTTCAGGTCGCGTTTCTCGAGCGAGAGGAAATAGCTGTAGTTATTGAGCACCACCACGTTCTTGTCGTTGTATTTCAACGCCTCGTCATAAGCCTTATAGGCGTCG
>USAD01000163.1 GCA_900552415.1 uncultured Parabacteroides sp. | reverse complement strand
CGATATCACCACAACCGATTACCTCCATCGGGTTCTGCTTATTTGAATGCATCTGGAACAAACGAGAGATACGCTCTTTCTTACCAGAACGAGTATTCAAAATATAAGAACCAGCGACCATAGAACCGGCATAGACACGGAAGAAGCACAAACGGCCAACATACGGGTCTGTAGCGATCTTGAACGCCAAAGCTGTCAACGGCTCCTCGAACAACGGCTTACGAGTCAGAACCTTCTCAGGATCACTAGGATCATGACCCTCGATAGCAGGAGTATCCTCTGGGCTCGGCAAATAAGCACAAACAGCGTCAAGCAAAGTCTGTACACCCTTATTCTTGAAAGAAGAACCACAGATCATCGGGTTGATCTGCATAGCGAGCGTACCCTTACGGATAGCAGCCTTGATCTCAGCCTCAGTGATAGTTGAAGGATCGTCGAAATACTTCTCCATCAAAGCGTCGTCGCACTCAGCCAAAACCTCGAGCATCTTGTCTCTCCACTCCTCTGCCTCAGAAACCAACTCTGCCGGGATCTCCTCAATCGAGTACTCAGCACCCATGGTCTCATCATGCCAAAGGATAGCCTTCATAGCGACCAAGTCTACGACACCTCTGAAGTTCTCCTCAGCACCGATAGGGATCTGGATCGGACATGGTGTAGCACCAAGAACCTCCTTAACCTGACGAACAACCTCGAAGAAATTAGCGCCAGAACGGTCCATCTTGTTCACGTAGCCGATACGCGGCACATTATACTTATCAGCCTGACGCCATACATTCTCTGACTGAGGCTCAACACCACCTACAGCACAGAAAGCGGCTACGGCACCATCAAGGATACGCAACGAACGCTCAACCTCTACAGTGAAGTCAACGTGCCCCGGGGTATCAATCAAGTTGATCTTAAATTTCTCATTATTATATTTCCAGAAAGTTGTCGTTGCAGCGGAAGTAATGGTAATACCACGCTCCTGCTCCTGCTCCATCCAGTCCATTGTAGCGGCACCATCGTGCACCTCACCAATCTTATGAGTCAAACCGGTGTAGAAAAGAATACGCTCTGAAGTCGTCGTCTTTCCGGCATCGATATGCGCCATGATACCAATATTTCTGGTATATTTTAAAAGTTCGTCAGCTTTTGTTGCCATCTGTTTATAATCTTACTTATTTGTGAAAATTAAAATCTGAAGTGAGCGAACGCACGGTTAGCCTCAGCCATACGGTGCATATCCTCTTTTCTCTTGAATGCGCCGCCTTGGTTGTTGAATGCGTCAACAATTTCTGCGGATAATTTATCAGACATTGTTTTACCACCACGCTTACGAGCGAAGATGATAAGGTTCTTCATCGAGATGGACTCTTTACGATCCGGGCGGATCTCAGTAGGTACTTGGAATGTGGCTCCACCTACACGGCGTGATTTAACCTCTACCTGAGGAGTAATGTTATCTAAGGCAGCTTTCCAGATCTCCAACGCGGACTTCTCCTCATTAGGCATTTTAGCCTTTACGTTCTCCAATGCGGAATAGAAGATCTCAAAAGCAGTATTCTTCTTGCCGTCATACATCAAATGGTTAACGAATTTCGTAACCTTTACATCACCGAAAACAGGATCTGGCAATACCTGTCTTTTCTTTGGTTTTGCTTTTCTCATTTTTGTAAATAAAATTTCGTTCTTGTTTTTTGGTTGCCTTTAATTTGTCTTCAACGGTTCCGCTGAACCATTTACTCAACCTTAAGCTTATCCAAACAACTCAAACCTAAATTAATGACTTAATTTAAAATCTCAGTTTGAAGGTGTAGAGTGATTATTTCTTTTTACCCTTAGCGGCAGCTGCAGCCTGACCTGGTTTCGGTCTCTTAGCGCCATACTTAGAGCGTCTTTGCGTACGGGCGTTTACACCAGCTGTATCCAATGTACCGCGAACGATATGATAACGAACACCAGGAAGATCCTTAACACGACCACCGCGAACCAGCACGATTGAGTGCTCCTGCAAGTTGTGACCCTCGCCCGGGATGTAAGAGTTAACCTCCTTACCATTTGTCAAACGTACTCTCGCTACTTTACGCATCGCTGAGTTAGGCTTCTTCGGAGTCGTCGTGTAAACACGGACACAGACACCACGTCTCTGAGGACATGAGTCCAATGCGGGTGACTTACCCTTCTCTACCAAAGTTTCCCTTCCTTTTCTAACTAATTGTTGAATTGTAGGCATTTTTTTTCTTTTTAAACTTTGAAATGTGTTATATAATTACTTTATCTTCTCAATTTCCAGGCTGAAGGGAAAGTATCACGATCAGTTATTCAACCACTTGACACATCTTTCTATTCACCTTGCGCCTAAATCGCCGCAAAGGTACACATTTGTATCTGTTCAACAAGTTACCAATGAAGGGAAAACGAATGGTTTTATACACTTTTAACATTATTTATCCAAGCGCCTAGCGTTACTCGACCAATAACAACCATCAAGGCTCACAATAACGGTTATGGTCAGCCCTTCACGACAGGCATTGTTTCCATATTATAACAGGCAATATTCACCAACTATAACCGGTATTGTAGTCTCCTCATAACAGTTACAAGAAACAAGGGTCAATAAATGGAGTTCATCAGACAAAGGCGATTGATCAACGTGAACGGATGTCGCCTAAATTCGCCTTAAGAGCCCATCCCTTCCACTTCCGGTATGGCTCAAATTTTGTTCGAAGAAAACTATCATTTTGTCCGAAAGAAATTTCATTTTCCTTCGAAAGAAAATTTCTTTTCTTTCGGACAAAATTAACGGCGAATCAGCCGGACTTAATTCCTTATACCAGACCTACACCAGAGAGGATTCCCGGAGCACGTTTTTCAGCTAAAACGTTTCGCCAACTCATCATCGCCAATGATCGACAAGATGGTTAGTCCATCCGGAGTCAGGTTAATATCACTCGATGAAAAAAGCGAAGCCAACAAATCATCCATCTCTTCCGCGGAAAGAGATTTCCCAACCTGTATGGCCGAGGCCTTCGCCATCGAGAGCGCCAACGAGGAGGCCACCTGATCATGAGCGTCCAATCCGATTTCCATAACACCCGCTACCAGGTCATGCAACAACCGGACCATATCGACATTCTCCAATCCAGAGGGTAACCCGTTGATCGAATAGCTTCCACCACCCAGATCGCTCAAGTCAAACCCCATATATCGCAAATCCTCCAACAAGCCAGGAAGCAATACCTGCTCAGAAGGCGTAAACTCGATAATCTCCGGGAAAAGAATCTGCTGGGAATTCCCCTGCCGGTCACGGATCTGCGCCAGATAGCGATCATAGAGTATGCGGATATGGGCACGTCTCTGGTTAATCAGGGCCAAGCCAGATTTCAGGCATGTCAATATGTACCGTTGCTTATATTGCATGCAAGGCACGATCGACTCCTCAGGGAAAAAGTTCTGAGGCGCCTTTTCTTCACGAGTAACCACCGTCCGCTCCTCATCACTCAACTCATCAAATGGAATAGTAGCCAACTCACGCTGTACTGCCGCCCGATCGTCCTCAAATCCCTTATACAAGGCAGCCCAGTCAAAAGAATCCTGCCCAGAGGTCTCCTTGGAAGACTCACCGAAAGGATTGTAGGCATTATCCAATTGGACCTTAGGAGGCGTACGATTTCCACGTGTTTCCGTCACCGGGTTATAGACCGGGATATCGATAGCGTCGTCCATATTGAAATCGATCGTAGGGATCGCGCTCGACTTCGCCAAAGCCTCGCGCACGGCGGCCTGAAGGATTTGCCAGATCGGTTGCTCGTTCTCGAACTTGATCTCCGTCTTAGTCGGATGGATATTGACATCAATCGTTGCCGGATCAAGCGTAAAATAGATGAAATAACAAGGCTGCTCGCCCGCGGGGATCAATTGCTCGTAAGCCTGCATAACCGCTTTATGGAAATAGGGATGTTTCATAAAACGACCATTCACGAAAAAGTATTGAAGTGCCCCACGTTTCTTGGTTGAGTCTGGCCGGCCGATAAATCCCGAGATCGTCACCATCGAACTTTGGGCATCCACCGTCAGCAATTTTTGGTTCAACGCTTTTCCATATACATTAATAATACGCTGCCGAACACCCGACTCGGGCAAGCTCAATATTTCCGTACCATTATGGAAGAGAGAGAAAGAGACGTGAGAGTTAACAAGAGCTACCCGCTCAAACTCCATTACGATATTTCGGAACTCCGTCTCATTCGACTTCAGGAACTTCCGTCGGGCGGGAACATTAAAAAACAGGTTCTTTACCGAAAAGGAGCTGCCCTCAGCGCAACCAGCAGGCTCAACCGACTCGACAACCGAGCCAGAAATGGACAGGCAGGTCCCTAAATCCGCCCCACGCAGCCGTGTCTGCAATTCCACTTGCGCCACGGCGGCAATCGAAGCCAACGCCTCGCCACGAAATCCCATTGAGCGCAAAGAAAACAGATCGTCAACCGAAGATATTTTTGAGGTCGCGTGCCGCTCGAACGCCATGCGGGCATCCGTCTCGGACATGCCCTTACCGTCATCGATCACCTGCACCAAAGTCTTTCCGGCATCCTTGATAACCACGCTTATCGACTGGGCACCGGCATCGATCGCATTCTCGACCAACTCTTTCACGACCGAGGCAGGACGTTGGATCACCTCGCCGGCAGCGATCTGGTTGGCGATGTGATCCGGAAGAAGATGAATAATGTCGCTCATTACCAGAATAAACACCAGAACAACGCTAACAAAACAGCCAAGACCACAAACAACTTGACATTCTTATATGTCCTCGATCGGGAACTCTCACCTCGCTCAACATGTTTTTTCAAATGCGAAGTTCCTTCAATAAAAGTGCCTTTGATATGAGGCTTATACTCTTCCAAAGGTTCCTCTATACCCATCTCGCGCTTAACTTTACTGATACGTTCCTCCAATGCCTCCTTACGCGGATCCCAGTAGATTGGCTTATGATCAAACTGCCGCGGCTTGCGCATATTGTAAAATGAGAAAAATGCCATAATTAATCCTCCTTACTACACTAAATATCATTCCGCTAATGTACAAATTTATTACTTCTCTTTATAGCCTCTGACGCTTTTCTTTTTACGACCTGGTAAATATCGTCCTTTCCCTGTGGACGAATATAATCAAACCAATAAAAATCCTTCAAGAATTTCATCTCAGGCTTCAAATCCGGGATTGGCGTCAATGAGCCTGTTGGCGTAGGCCAGATCTTCAGTCGCTCCAGCTTATTATCCTTAACCCAAATCGTCAGGAATCCGCTCTTGGTCTCATTCAACCCAACCATCGCCCCATCATCCTCTACAGGATAGAAGATCGATTCAGCGCTACCGGAAACATCGATCTGACGGATCGCCTTCCCCTCAAAATAGGCCTTCAGGTCGTTTCCCTTCAACTGATTATAGTAAGTCGTATCCACATATTGGGCCGCCATGGCAAATTGCCGGACATGCGCATGATCGATTGTCGAGTCGTTCATATATATCAAGATCGTATCGCCATACATTTGGTATTGCTCATTCCAGATGATCGGCTCCTTGAACATATACAAGACCGTATCACGTGTGTCGAACAACATCGAATCACACACGCCCTGAAGATCGAAACGATAGAAGCGAACACCATAATAGGCTTTCACCTCCCGATAGGCAGAATCGGCAACCCCTACAGTCGTCATCTCCAATGTATCGGCATGCAGGAACAACGTATCACCCTGACTGTACTCCAGAAAACGGGCACTATCCGTCGCGAACGCATACTCTGTCCGCTCATCATAAAAACCATATTGTCCCTCCAACGTCACCAGATTCAAGGTATCAATCAAGCTCATATTGCCAAACACCTCTCCGAAACCACGTTCACGATCGTAAGCGATCGAATCGCCCACCAGTATCCGACTACCAGACCGGACTTCCGAACGGTCCAACAGGAAAGAGGTATTATTAACCGTATCATACCAACCTTTGGAAGTATGGATCTCTCCACTATCAGACACAATGACAGAAGGGCCTAAGATATTGGCCAGCTTCGACTCCGTATTATAATGCAACGTATCAGAATAGAGCGTGAAATGCTCATTCTCTAACTTGACGCTATCATTAAAATAGGCCCATTTCGTGTCCGGAGAATATTGCCCATAAAAAGAGGAGAGCTGATTGAGCGAGTCTACGATCATACCACCCTCAAAATAATAACCGATATTGGTATAACGCTCATAATTTAAGCTATCGGTAAACAGGGTGACCTGACCGTTCTCCATCCGGACATTTTCACGGAGGTATGCGACTTGACCGTTTCCGTCATAGAACAGGTAATCACCGAAAACAAAAAGCGTGTCTCCCTGCTCCATCCGCACATGACTGAACGCCTCTAGCGAGTTGGTACTCTCAAAGAAATAGG
>USAD01000162.1 GCA_900552415.1 uncultured Parabacteroides sp. | reverse complement strand
AATATTGTGTGCCGTTATATCCCTTCGGTGTGAACTCAACTGGGCCAGAACCATCCATACCGATAGCTGCCTGAGCGATATCAAACATGTGAGCACCCCAGTCTGCGGTATAACCGTTACCAGTCTCCTGGTACCAACGCCATGCGCCCCACAATTTCTCATTCTCCTCTGGCTCCAAAGAGATAGGAGGACACAAATCGGGATGATAATGAACTTTCGGATCATTCAACGGACCCATCCATTGATTGAAGTTCAAATTTGCGGGAACAGGCATCTCTGGCAAATCCAATGGTTTAGGCGGCTCACCTACACGGGCATAAATCTTCTCGATATGACCGATCGCACCTTTTTGTACCATATCGATAGCAGCCTGGAACTCCTTGCTAGAACGTTGCTGGCTACCTACCTGCAGTACTCGTTTATTCTCACGAACGGCTCTTACCATAGCCAAACCCTCAGAAATCGTATATGCCAAAGGCTTCTGGCAATAAACATCCTTACCGGATTGACAAGCATGGATTGTTGCTAACGCATGCCAGTGGTCAGGAGTAGCGACCTCGATAGCATCGATATCCTTACGCTCCAACAAATCCTCATAGAACTCATATTTATCGCAACGTTGGTTCATGCCCTTAGCGGCTTGCCACTCAGCGACACGTCTACGGAAACGCTCTGTTTTCATCGTATCGACATCACAACATGCGGCAACTTGTACACCCGGACAAGCAGCGAATCCCTTGAAATCAGACAAGGCTTGCTGTCCCAAACCGATAAAGCCCAAAACTACTCGATCACTCGGGGCGATCTTTACGCCATCGATAGACCAGCTAGGGAGGATTGTCAAACTCGCCAAACCTAAAGCGGAAAGGCCTAAAAACTCTCGGCGACTAACGCCTTTTTTCGTGTTTTTTTCCATGGTCTCTGTATATTACACTATTTATAGTATACCTTTTTTCAATATTTGGATCAAAGATAGACAAAAAAAAGGATTTAAAAGAATCTTTTATAAAAAATATTTACGTTTCATTCCAAATATTCTCCTTTTCCCTTAATCTATTAGAAAAAGTAGCCAAAACCAGCGTTCAGGTAAATGGGGTACATCGCGAATGAGATGGTCTGGAAATCCTTTACGAACAGGTCATTCAAGCCCCAAGTCAAGTCGCCGAACACGATCAGATGTTTAAATGCCTTCCACTCGGCGCCGGCCTGAAGCCCCCAATGGACCTTTCGCTGCTCGCTCGAGAAATCGTATGTCGCCCGGTTCTCACCCGTAAACTCCACCTTCACGCCTGTCGGATCGATCTCACGCAAATAACCATCGTAAACATAACCGTAAAAATCACCATTTGTCAGGAAAGAGACATAAGGCCCGGCGGAAAACTCCACCCGATCATTAAGCCGGTACAAGGCAAGCACGGGAATCGAGAAAAAGGAGTTCTTCACCTTTGTCTGTACGCCACCTGTCCAATAACCACTCAAGCGCTCACCACCATTTCCGATAATCTCCATCTTGTAGCTCTTTACGGTAGCCTTAGTCTCCATACCCTTATTCTCAAGACGCAAGCCAACAAGCATACCCCAGTGGCGCCTCTCGCCAAACCATTTCTTGACATCACCCTCCAACGATATACATAAGGTAGGACGATAACCGTCGATCGAACGTATCTCGCGAGGCAAGGGTAGCGGACTCGTTCCTCCTATATTAACACCCGCCTTCACGGAATACTCCAAGCCTTTCAGGGAAGAGGCGATAATACCCCAATTCCTCTCCTCCTGGGCACTCAGCCTGACTGAAGCCAACAAGCAAGCCACCATCAGCCCAAACCAACTAATCTTTCTCATATATTCCGAATTTACGTTGTTATTATTCACAAGAGACCTCCACCTCATCGATCATCAAGGTACTGCCGATCGCGCCCTCAAACAGGTCGCCATGTATACTGGAAGAGAAAACCACGCCCAACCGATATACGCCATTTCTCAATTTCAACGAGTCGATCTCCTTTCCCGCCCGCATTACGAACGGGATGTTGAAATGAACCCACTCATCCGTCTCCTTCTGGTCCGAGATACGGGCAAGCGCCACCAGGTTTGGATGCGTCAAGGCATTCGTTCCATCAAGATAAGACGTATTCTCGTCCGTCTCATAGAAAACAGCATAAATATCACACTTGTCCCTTTTCCCGGAGACCTCCTGACCATTTACCAGATATTGGTCGCCAGACTTATATTTATAATATCCGCTCAAATAGGTCGGCACCTGCTCGAACGGTTTTCCAAAATGGGTTGCCGCCGGCGCGTTCGTCAAGGCACTCGACACGTCAAAAGAACCGATAAACAGATTGCCTGCCGCCAAGTCCATGCCAACCCAGCTACCGAAAGTTCCGGTCGAACGAGTCACCAACCTCGCGCATTTACCCACATAACCATCCTCCGCCTGAGTGGTCGGATAATCCGCCACCGAGGCTGCCATTCCAGTCAAGGCATAACCAGCGTTCGCCGATCCCCAATCTACAGTATCCCCTTCCGAGAAAATATCATAAAAAATCTGGAAACGCCCATTTTTAGGTTCCATCCGTACCCGCTCAAAATCATATTTCGTTCCGATATTGGACATGACGCACCGCACGGTATAATTCTTATGCCAAAGGCCATCCTCTGATGTTACCGTATAGACCTGAGGCGACGAGAAATCCCTGGCCGTACCACTTTCCGGTTCTATGGTAGCGCCCTCGGTAATCGTAAACTCTGGAGCGAGGTTCTTCAAGTCCACCTCCGAGCGGACATAAAGCGCCACCGACTCGTTCCCGATCTCCGGCACGGCTCTCAACACGTCGCCAGGCACCGTACAGGAAAGGATATCCGCCTCCGCGTTTGGCGCCTCCTCCCGGATGCAAGAGTAAAACGGGAAGCATAACGCCGCCAACAACAATATACCTTTATTCATATTCTATCACGATTAATCAAACCATTCCTTTCTTATTAACCATTCCCCGGAAAGGAATGTTCACCAAACCTGAACGCTAACCCATCCCAACTCTTCTCCAGTCCCATTCGCATCGGACTGGAGTTTCTTCCCAACAGTACTGGAGTTTTCTTCGGAAAGTACTGGAGTAATCTCCCAACAGTACTGAAGTAATCTCCCTATAGTACTGAGCTTATAACCGCAGTCGTTCCTGATCAACAATAGTGAATATTTCCCCTCTAGCCTAACAGGCCACTTTATGGCTTAGCCACCAGTTGAAAAAAAGAAAGGTAATCCACAAACATGGATTACCTTCAAACGTGAACCGTGCCAGATTCGAACTGGCGACCTCTGCCCTGTCAAGGCAGCGCTCTAAACCAGCTGAGCTAACGGTTCCAGTAAAAAAGCGGAAAGACAGGGATTCGAACCCTGGGAACAGTTGCCCGTTCACCGCATTTCGAGTGCGGCCCGATCGACCACTCCGGCATCTTTCCTTTCTTCAGCGGCACAAAGATAGAAAAAATAAGGATTACGCATGCTTTTTTCAAAAGAAAATTAGACAAAAAAAGCCCTTCTCCAGACAATGGCCAAACAGTCAACCCCATAAAAAAAGCGAAGGGTAACCTTTTATCAGGCTACCCTCACGCTAACACAATTAAGTATAGTCAATCCTTATCGGACGATTATTTGAAGTAACGGTTGTAAAGACCCTCAAAGCCCTTGCCATGACGAGCCTCGTCTTTCGCCATCTCATGTACAGTATCGTGGATAGCGTCAAGATTCTGCTGCTTAGCCAAAGTAGCGATACGTTTCTTATCCTCGCAAGCGCCAGCCTCAGCCTCCATACGCTTCTTCAGGTTTGTCTTGGTATCCCAAACAACATCACCCAACAACTCAGCGAATTTAGCGGCATGCTCAGCCTCTTCCCAAGCGTAACGCTTGAAAGCCTCAGCGACCTCAGGATAGCCCTCACGATCTGCCTGACGGCTCATGGCTAAATACATACCTACCTCTGTGCACTCGCCCATGAAGTGAGCGTTCAAACCCTCAAGGATAACTGGGTCAACACCCTTCGCTACGCCAAGAACGTGCTCGTCCACGAATTTCAGAGCGCCCTCGCTCTCAACCAACTCCTTAAACTTGCTCTTCGGTTGTTTACATTGCGGGCAAAACTCAGGTGCCTCATCTCCCTCGTGAACATAACCACATACTGTGCAAATCCATTTCTTTTTCATAACTATTCCTTTTTTATATTATATATCGCAATCAATTTTTACTATCACAAAGATATGGAATCTTTCTCAATACCTGTTCCCCTTCTACATAGATATATTCTATCGCCTCATCAACGATAATTATCAAGAAAGGATACAGATCACTTTTTCAACCACTTATCCAGCCACTCAAAGAAGACACGCTGCCACAGGACGCCATTTTGGGGCTTCAATACCCAATGGTTCTCGTCCGGATAGATCAGCAACTCAGCCGGTACGCCACGAAGCACGGCCGCGTTGAAAGCCGCCATACCCTGATTGGCCAAGATCCGGTAATCCTTCTCACCATGGATACAAAGAATAGGCGTATCCCACTTATCCACGAACTTATGAGGAGAGTTCGCGAAGGTCCGTTGCGCCACCGGATTCTGTTTCTCCCAATAAGCGCCACCCATATCCCAGTTGGCGAACCACATCTCTTCCGTCTCCAGATATTGCATCTCCATATTAAAGATACCATCATGAGCGATAAAAGCCTTAAAGCGCCCGTCGTGATGACCGGCCAGCCAATACACGGAGAAACCTCCGAAGCTGGCGCCCACACAGCCCAAGCGATCCTTATCCACAAACGGCTCCTTTGCCATCCCGTCGATCGCCGTAAAATAATCCTTCATGCACTGGCCTCCATAATCGCCACTGATCGCCTCGTTCCATTCCTTTCCAAAACCAGGCAATCCACGACGGTTAGGCGCTACCACAATATAATCGTTCGCCGCCATCAACTGCATGTTCCAACGGTAAGACCAGAATTGACTAACCGGACTTTGCGGACCACCTTGACAGAAGAGCAGGGTTGGATACTTCTTGTTCGGATCAAACTTAGGTGGATAGATCACCCAGACAAGCATCTCCTTACCATCGGTCGTCTTCATCCAACGCTCCTCGACCTTACCCATAGTCACCTGATCATAGATATGCTGATTCTCATGCGTCAATTGTGTAACGGCACGATCTCCGGCCAGGTCGATGGCGTAAAGCTCATCACCCATGCTCAACGAATGACGCTGCGCCAACAGCTTATCGCCCAACAAAGCCACTGACGAATAGTCATACATACCCTCTGTTAAAGCGGTCAACCGATCACCAGCGCCCAGGTCGATCTCATAAACCTGAGTCTCACCGTGCCATACGCCCGTAAAATAAAGTTTCCCGGAATCCGCGCTCCAGCAAAAGCCATCCACATTCGAGTCGAACGCCTTACTCACGAAACGCTTCTCGCCCGTAGCCAAGTCCATCACCATCAAACGATTCTGGTCAGACTCATAACCATCATGCTCCATGCTTAACCAGGCAATACTCTTTCCATCGGGCGAATAAGACGGATTCGTATCGTAACCCATATTACCCTCCGAAATATTAACGGTCGCCTTCGAGTTCAAGTCATAAACATAGATATCCGAATTGGTTGATACGGCATAATCCTTACCGGTCTTTTTTCTTGAGGTATACGCGATCTTATCGGAAGTCGTATTCCAGGCCAATTGCTCAATTCCTCCAAAAGGTTTCATTGGCGACTCATACGGCTCGCCTGCCATGATATCGGTAGCCTCACCTATTTTCTCGCCATCGAAATCCGCCACAAAAGGATGCGGGGCTGTCGTCGTCCACTCATCCCAATGCTTATACATCAAATCCGTAACAATGATACCTGTTGTCTTATCCAGATCCGGATATTTATCCTGCGTGCTGGGCACGGTCTTCACTTGCGAGATAAACAAAACCTTCTTTCCATCGGGCGAGAAGGCGAATCCCTCTATATTATCCTTATAATCGGACAGCTGTTTTTTCTCGCTTCCATCCGGATTCATCTCCCAAATCTGGCTGCTTCCGCTCTCGTTTGACAGGAAAGCGATCTTGGTTCCACCCTTGATCCAGACAGCGCTGTTCTCGGCATACCTGGTCGAGGTAATTTGCTTGTTGTCCGAACCATCCGCGTTCATCACGAAAAGTTCACGGTTACTCTTGTCTTGTTCAACGCTGTAATAGGCGACTGAATAGACGATCTTCTTCCCATCCGGAGAAACTTGAGCACCGCCAATGCGTCCCATCGCCCAAAGCGCCTCAGGCGTCATCCGCCCCTCCGCGATCTTAATATCGGAACGGGTAATCAGCAGTTTCTCATCCACCACCGCATTCGTGCCGACATTCACATCCTTGCAAGAACCCAACAACAAAGAGGTTGCCATAACCATAATACCGAATGTTTTATCCATAATGTTATAATATATTTTTCTTGGTGCGAAAATAGCAAATATAATTTATATCT
>USAD01000161.1 GCA_900552415.1 uncultured Parabacteroides sp. | reverse complement strand
TCAATCGCCCATTGCTCGGTAACGAGATTGTCCCGATAGACCTTGATAATATGCTCGTATTTCTCCTGGTCCTCCTTGGAGAGGGCGGATATGTCGGCGATCTTCTCGAGTTCCTCGAAAACCGACTTGCGTGCCTTGAATGGCATTCGTTGTAATATTTCCATATTCTTCAATACATAAATCCAACGTTCGAAATCTGTCTCGCATCTCTCCTCGTCCTTGGTGAAAGCCGGGAGATCCAAAAAGATGAAGCGCATCTTGTCGGAGAAGGGCTCGTTGGTCCTCATGTCCCGCAGGGAAACATCAGTCCGGAATCTTACCTGTCGCCGCCCGTCAAGGTGGAAGTTCATGAAGAAGACACCATATACAGCCTTGAGATCGAACATCCACGAGGGACCTTTCTGCCCTTGGTTGGCGATGGCCCGCGAGAGATAATAGATCGCCCGTTCCTTGAAGTTGCGGTGCCCTCGGTTCTGGATTTCCACGATGAACCGCTCGCCGTTCTCGTTCTCGCAGTAGATGTCGTAGATGCAACTGCGGTCGTCGGCCGCCGTACCTAACTGTTCCTTGTCGAGGAAGGTGATGTTGACGATTCTTTTCTCGCCCTCCAGCAAGTCGTTCAGAAAATCAATAAGGAGGTTCTTGTTGACCTCCTGCCCGAAGATGCGCTTGAAGCCCATGTCTGTGAATGGATTGATAAAACGTCCCATAGTTATTTGATTATTAGTTAAACTGTTTGGCAAAGATACGGTTTCTTTTGGGAACGGGGGTGGTCCGGCGGGTGTTTTGGGGCATAAAACGATGGTGCGCCGTGCCGGCTCAGCGGCGACGGATCGCCCGCCAGTCGTCGCTGTTGGGCAGGAAGGCCTTCAGGGGCACCTGGTTCTTGCGGATAAAGACCAGCAGGGAATAGGCGAGCATTGCGCAAAAGGCGACGCTGGTGCTGAGGGCCGAGCCGAGCGTGCCGAGGCGGGGGATAAGCCAATAGCCGCTGAGGGCGAGCGTCGCCAGGCCGACGCACGAGCTGAAGGTGCTGTAGCGCACCTGCCCGCTGCCGATGA
Source organism: uncultured Parabacteroides sp. (assembly GCA_900552415.1). Taxonomy (GTDB): domain Bacteria; phylum Bacteroidota; class Bacteroidia; order Bacteroidales; family Tannerellaceae; genus Parabacteroides; species Parabacteroides intestinipullorum. The sequence continues at coordinate 5,494 of USAD01000161.1, read as the reverse complement.
AGTAATGGCTCACGACGCTGTTGCAGCCCAGGGCGATGATACCGGCCGCGAGGCCCCAGATGATGTGACGGATCCCCTCGAACTCGCGGCTGAAGAGGATCTCGGTGAAGATCCATTCCGGAATAAGGGCGATGACGCCGACCGCCAGCGTGAGGGCGAGGGCAGTGAGCTTCAGCAGCCGGATGGTGATCGCGGCCTGCCGCTCCTTGCTTGGCTCCTTGGCCACCTCCTCATATTCGATGAAGCTGACGCTCCGGCTGATGTGCCAGACACTCTCCGAGATGCGGGTGCCCGCGTCGAGCAGTCCCACGCCGCCCAGTCCCCCGAACCGTTGGATCAGGAAATAGTTGAGGCGGGTGGTGAAGGTCTCCGCCAGGTTGTCGGCCCCGGCCCAGAGGCCATAGGCGAACATTTCGCGCAGCAGTCGGGGCAGGCGAATGGTGGGGCAAGCCTTCCGCTCATGGATGATCAGCGGGATGAGGCGGTAGAAACTGTAGAGGCAGGCGATGCCGTTGGCCACGTAGAGTCCCGCTATGTAGGACCCGACCGTCGGTCGCCGGGCCACGAAATAGAGGTAGACGAGGACGAAGAAGAGCAATCCCCCTTGCAGCGCCTGCGTCAGGTTGAAGGCCTTGATCCGCTCCTTGCCCAGCAGGAAACGGGCATTGGCGTTGGCCAGGGTGGTCAGGATCGCCAGTCCGTAGATCTCTTTCCAGTAGGCCGTGGGCAACAGGGTCGTGACGAGCATAAAGCCGCACGCCAGTCCGCTGCCCGCGAGGGTCCACACGTAGGCGGGGACGATAATCCGCCGCAGGGAGTAGCGGTTCATAAAATAGATGAGGGTATTGCCGCACAGGATGCCATTGAAGATAACGGCGATGTTGACCGAGGCGACCAGCACGCCCACCAGCCCGACACCCTCGATCCCCAGCTCCTTGGCGTTGATGAAGATGAGCGCCAGGTTGAGGATCGCGACCAGGTAGCGGGTACCGATGGTGGTGAGGATCTTGCGCAGCATAGGCTAGAGCGCGAGGCCGTCGAGCAGACGGACGTAAGTGGTGATCGCGTCACGGATCTCGGGGCCGTAGATGAACTCGTCCGCCGAATGCGAGCGGGCAGAGTCGCCCGGGCCGATCTTGACGGAAGGGAAGCGCATGAGCGCCTGGTCGCTGAGCGTCGGCGAGCCGAAGGGCTCCTTGCCCAGCATGAGGCACCGTTGCACGAAAGGATGCTCCGGCTCGGTCCGCGAGGAGTTGAGGCGGAAGCTCCGGGCCTTGATCTCGCAACCCACCTGCTCCTTGATCAACTCGAAGAGCCGCTCGTTGCTGTAGAACTCGTTCGAGCGGATGTCGACCGTAAACTCGCAGCGGTCGGGTACGACGTTATGTTGCGTGCCGGCCTTGATGATCGTGACCGTCATCTTGACCGGTCCCAGCAGGTCGCTCTTCTCCGGAAATTGATAAGTACTGAACCAGTTGATGTCCTCGATCGCCTTGTAGATGGCGTTGACACCCTCATTGCGAGCGGCGTGTCCCGCCTTGCCGGTGGCGACGCAATCGAGCACCATCAATCCCTTCTCGGCGATCGCCGGACGCATGCCGGTCGGTTCGCCCACCACGGCGAAGCGGATCGGCGGCAACTCGGGCAGGACGCACTCAATGCCGTTCTTGCCCGACACTTCCTCCTCGCACGAGGCCAGGAAGATCAGGTTGTAGGGCTGCGCCTTGGCGCTGAGGATGGTGAAGGCCTCGTAGAGTGAGACCACGCTGGCGCCGGCGTCGTTGCTGCCCAGGCCGTAGAGCCGGTCATCCTCTGTCTCTTCCGGCAGGAAAGGATCCTTCTGCCATCCGGCGGCCGGCTTCACGGTGTCGATATGCGAGTTGAGGAGCAGGGTCGGCTTGGCGAAGTCGAATCCCGGCGCGATAATCCAGAGATTATTGCCTTTCCGGAAGAGGTGATGGCCGGCGTCGCTCCAGCATTTCTGTAGGTAATCGGCGACCGCCGTCTCCTCACGGCTGAAAGAGGGCCGCGAGATCATTCCTTTCAGTAGGTCGATCGCCTCGTAATATTGTTCCATGCTATTTTATGCCAATATATTTAGGACGGTTTGTCTGTCTTTCTCCAACTGAACCCTCAAGTCGTCGAGGGAGTCGAACCGGATGTTATCCCGCACGTGGCTGACGAAGGCGATCCGGATGTTCCGGTTGTAGAGGTCGCCCTCGAAATCGAGGATATTGACTTCGACCGATACCTCGTCGCCATTGTCGACGGTCGGGCGGTTGCCGATGTAGAGCATGCCCTTGAAGACCTTCTTCTGCAGATGGACACGGACGGCGTAGACGCCTGTCGCCGGGATGATCTTCGCCGGCTCGTCGATCTGGATATTGGCGGTCGGGAAGCCGATGGTCCGTCCCACCTGATGCCCCTTGACGATGTGTCCGTTCAACATATAGGGATAGGTTAGCAGTCGGGCCGCCTCGCTCATGTCGCCCGCCAGGATCCGTTTGCGGATCCACGAGGAACTGATGGCCTTCCCGTTCTCGAGATAGGAGGGCGCCTGGATAACCTTCATGCCACATTCTTGTCCGTAGCGGACATAATCCTCGAACCCTTCCGCCCGGTTGTGCCCGAAGCGGTGGTCGTAGCCGATCAATAAGGTATTGACGTGCAGTCGCCCGGCCAGGATATCATGTATAAAGGTATGGGCGGAGAGCTGTGAGAGTTGCTTGTTGAAATCCATCACGACACAATAATCCACCTCGGTCGTGGCCAGGCGGACGATCTTCTCCTCGAACGAGTTGAGCAGTTGCGGCTGGTAATCGGCCTGCAAGACGGCCCTCGGGTGTTCGGGGAAGGTGATCACCGCGCTCGACAGGCCGTTCTCTTTGGCGATACGGTTCATCTCGCCGATGAGGAAACGGTGTCCGATGTGCACGCCATCGAAGAAACCGATCGTGGCGACCAATGGTTTCCCTTCCAATTTACTCGCGTCTCTTACTACAATCATCTTTTCTCTCTTATTGATTTTATCTGTTGCGCGAAATTACGCTATTATTTCTGAATATCACGTTGGGTCGCCTCATTTCCTATCCGTTGGTAGGCGATGCGGGGAGTGCCGTTGGCGATGATGATCGTGCCGCAGCGAACGAATCCCAGTTTCTTGGCAATGTTTTGCATGACGATGTTATCGTGGTGCGTGTCGACCCGGATGTTGCGGCATTGCCTGAAACACCATTGGAAACAGGCCTCGGCCACGCCTTTCCGCTTGCCCGACGAGGCCATGCGATGGACGGTTGCGTAGGGCTCGTCGTTGAGCCATGCGCCATCATATATCTTTAAATAGGTTGGGTCGATTCCTTCAATGTAACAGAAGGTGGCGACGATCTCGCCCGTCTCGTCCACGCAGACGAAGCTGTGTCCCTTCTCGATCTCGCTGGCGATCAACTCTTCCGATGGATAACCGTTGATCCATTGGTTACCGTTGCCATGCTCGCTCATGAATTGGCGGGCATGCTCGTAGATACGCATCAGTTGGGGAAGATCCTCATGTTTGGATGGTCTGATATTCATGGTCGATGGAATTTTATGATTTTCCCGCGAAGCTACAAAAATTAATAACGCGTAACTTTGGGGAATGATTCTTTAAATGGATTGCATATGAAAATAGTTGCTGATAACACGGTCCCTTTCCTGAAGGGGATCGCCGAGCCTTTCGCAGAGGTTGTCTATCTCGACTCGAAGGCTTTTACGCCTGAGGCGGTGCGCGACGCCGATGCCTTGATTGTCCGGAGTATAGACAAATGTACGAGAGAATTGCTGGAGGGAAGCCGTGTCCGATTGATCACGACCGCTACCATCGGCTTCGATCATATTGATACCCATTATTGCGAGGAGGCGGGCATCACTTGGCGGAACGCGCCGGGTTGTAACGCCGCCTCGGTTGCCCAATACGTTTTGGTCTCGCTGATCGCCATTGCTTTGCGTCGTGGCGAGTCGTTGGCCGGTAAGACAATCGGTATTGTTGGGGTTGGCCATGTGGGATCGATCGTCGCCCGTTATGCTGAGGCGTGGGGCATGCGTGTCCTGCTCAACGATCCACCACGGGCGGCTGTCGAGGGCGATGGGGCATTTGTCCCGCTCGAGACAATTGAGAAGGAGGCGGATATCGTGACGCTACATGTCCCACTGACCCGTGAGGGACAATACGCGACTTATCATCTGGCGGATGCCGATTTCTTCGGTCGTTTGCGCCGTAAGCCCTGGTTTGTGAATAGTTGCCGTGGGGCGGTGATGGATACCACCGCTTTGATACAGGCGAAGCGTGCCGGACAGGTAGGTGAGCTGGTGATCGACTGTTGGGAGAACGAACCGGCGATCTCGCCGGAATTGCTGGAACTGACCACAATCGCAACACCACACATCGCCGGTTTCTCGGCCGACGGGAAGGCGAACGGAACCCGAGCTTGCCTGCGGGCGATCAGTGAGTTCTTTAATGTTGAGGTCGAGCGGCTGAAAGAGGTGACACCTTCGGAGCCTGCTGATCCGGTGATCGACCTGAGTGCTTTCGCCGATCATCGTCTGGAGCGGGCCGTCTTGCGGACTTTCGAGTCGCCCTCAATGATGGCTAAAGGTGATGGCGACCTGCAGGATTCCAATATCTGGCGGATCGATCAGGCCTTGCGTGAATCACCCGAACGGTTTGAGTGGTTCCGGGCCCATTACGATCATCCGCGTGAGCCTCGTGCCTATCATCTCGTCGGTCAGACTTCGAGAGAGTGGAAACAGCTCGGTGTCTTGAAATTTCATGTGGATTAAATACCATTTTGGCCCTTTTCGCCCAGTCGATGGGTCGGGAGGGCCAAAACAGTCTTGGTGGTCCAAGCTACCAAACGGATGAGGCTATCTCAGGCCTCGCGATAGGGAACACCGAAATCCTTGCGGCAAACCGACTCGATAGCGACTTTCCAGATCTTGACGTTGCGTACGGCGGGTGCCCCATAAGTGAAAGGCCGTTGGGTATATTGGCGCATGATGATGTCGAGCGCCTTGACCTTCCCGTCGAAATCCTCCTCAAATACGACTTGTCCCTCGGCGATCACGCTCGCCCCCTTGATCCGGTAACTGCAAGCTACCTGCTCGTTTTGGTAAGCCAGCTTCATGCTCGAGCAAAAGGTGAGGCAGACTTTAGGATTGCGCTCGAGGATCGAGATACTGCGACCCTCTGGGGCGGAATGCAGGTAAATCACGTTGTCTTCATAACCGAAATTCATCGGGATCACGTAGGGCGTACCGTCCGTGTCGGCCATGCCCACATAGCAGGTATCGCATTCGCGGATAAGCGCCTCGATAGCCTGCTTTTCGTTTTTAATAATGGTTTTCATAAGAATTTTGATATTTGTCGGCAAAATTAGTTGAAAAAACGCAACCTTTCCCATAAGGCTTTCGTCTATATAAGAAAACATAAAAGAGAAAGATTATGAAGAATGGTGTTTTA
>USAD01000160.1 GCA_900552415.1 uncultured Parabacteroides sp. | reverse complement strand
ATCCAAATCCTGGCCGATTTTGTTTTTTCGGGCAAGCCGGACGAGTTGTTGCTCATCACCGGCTATGCGGGTACGGGAAAGACATCACTGGTCGGCGCATTCGTAAAAACGCTCAAGGAGCTCCAGCAAAAATGCCTTCTCCTTGCGCCGACGGGTCGTGCTGCAAAAGTCTTTGCTGGTTATGCCGACGAGAAAGCCTTTACCATCCATAAAAAAATTTATCGGCAAAAGGCCTTCTCGAATGACACGAGCAATTTTGTTGCCGCCGATAATCTCCACAAAGATACAATTTTTATCGTAGATGAGGCATCCATGATCGCGAATGATGGATTCGGAGGCTTCGGATCGGGCCGTTTGCTCGATGATTTGGTCCATTTCGTCTATTCTAGCGTGAATTGCCGGCTGTTGCTGATCGGTGATACGGCGCAGTTACCTCCGGTGACGCAAGAGGAGAGTCCGGCACTCAATCCTGACCTGCTGCGGGGTTATGGCCTTGAGGTACGGCAGGCACGGCTTACCCAGGTTGTGCGTCAGGAGAGTGATTCCGGTATCCTGTTCAATGCCACACGGATACGCAACGCCCTTCGTGAGGGTGAGATCTATCTTTATCCACGTTTGCGCCTCGACGGCTTTCCAGATGTGATCCCGACTCGAGGTGATGAACTGATTGAGGCGCTGTCGACTGCCTACAGCCGCGACGGAGTCGACGAGACTATTGTCATTACCCGGTCGAACAAGCGGGCTAACATTTACAACAACGGCATCCGTGGCCGTGTCCTCTTCCTGGAGGAGGAAATCGCGACCGGCGACCGCCTGATGGTGGCGCGTAACAATTATTATTGGAATGACAAGCGTGAGAATCTGGATTTCATCGCTAACGGTGAGATCCTGCGTGTACGTCGTGTGCGTCGTGTCCAAGAGCTTTATGGTTTCCGATTTGCCGATATCTTGGCCGACCTGCCCGATCACGACCTTGAGCTGGAGATGAAGATCTTGCTGGATACGCTCCAAAGCGAGTCGCCCGCTCTGCCGAAAGAACGCAATGACCTGCTTTTTAATACGATCCTAGAGGATTATGCCGACGTTCCGACCAAGGTGGGTAAGTACAAGAAAATGAAGGAGGATCCTTTCTATAATGCGGCACAGGTCAAGTATGCCTACGCCATCACCTGCCATAAGGCGCAAGGAGGGCAATGGATGAACGTCTTCCTCGATATCGGCTATGTCACCGAGGAGATGATGGGCGAGGATTTCTATCGCTGGCTTTATACGGCTATTACCCGGGCGACACATCGGCTCTATCTTGTGAACCTGCCCGAGGCCTTCCGGGAATAGGACACCGATAACGTCTGGTGAGCTTTTTTTATCAAAATGATCGTTTTTCCGAAAAATTAATTACATTTGCTCCGAATGGCTTGAAAGAGAGAGTCCGATAAGGGATATTTAACAACCTAAAGCGATGGACAGTTCTAGAATAGATAACTTGTTAATTGATCTTCATAAAATAGAAAAGTTATTGATGGAGATGAGGGAAGCTGAAATTTATCCGGCATCCCTTCTGAACCAGATATTCACGTTGAATCTGGGTTTTCTGGAGAAACTCCATGCGTTGGAGGAGGCGCAAGTCCAGCTTTTGCGTGAGCAGATGGCGGAACACCAACGCCTGATCGACTCAATCAACCGTTCGGGTGTAGCAATGGCCGAACCGGAAGTCAAGGCGGTCGATGTCGAGCCGGTGCTTGAGCCGGAGACAAGGCCTGAGCCCAAGCCGGAGGAGCCGGTGATGCCTAAGGTTGAGGAACCGGCGCCCGTAGTGGTGGCTGAGCCCGAGCCGAAGCCTGTCGAGCGGCAGGAACCGCCCGTCGTCCAGCAGACCCCTGAGGCGCATAAGCCTGTCGAGTCGCCTGCGGCAAGCAAGATCTCGCTTAACGACGTGATCGAGAAGAAGAGTCTGATCGATTTCCGCAAGGCGATCAGTCTCAACGACTGGTTCCGTTTCAAGCGTGACCTGTTCAAGGGGAATGAGGAGGCGATCAATGCCACTGTCCAGGCACTCAACGGTATCGGTTCCTACGAGGAGGCCATCGCCTATCTTAACGAGCATGCGCGATGGGATCCGGACGATCCGACGGCGGCCGATTTCATCAAGCTCCTCGAGAAACGATTTTTATAAACCTACATTAATATAAAAAAGAGAATGGCAAAACTCGTTGTCGTACCCACTCCGATCGGGAATTTGGATGACATGACCTTCCGGGGCATTAAGGCTCTGAAGGAGGCCGATCTCATCTTGGCGGAAGACACACGCACTACCAGCGTGCTTCTCAAGCATTTCGACATACAGAAACCTATGCGCTCGCACCATAAGTTCAACGAGCACCAGACTGTCGAGGAGATCGCCGAACGTGTTTTGGGGGGCGAGAATATCGCGTTGGTTTCCGATGCCGGCACGCCCGCTATTTCCGATCCCGGCTTCCTGCTTGTCCGCGAGTGCGTCAGGCGAGGGGTCGACGTGGAATGTTTGCCCGGCGCTACCGCTTTTGTTCCGGCGTTGGTCGACTCGGGGCTGCCTAACGACCGTTTCTGCTTCGAGGGCTTCCTGCCCCAGAAGAAAGGACGGCAAACACGATTGAAAGAACTTTCGGCGGAAAGCCGGACCATGATAATTTATGAATCTCCTTTCCGGTTGGTCAAGACATTGACCCAGTTCATTGAGTACTTCGGCGAGGATAGGGAAGTCTCCGTATCGAGGGAAATATCTAAAATACATGAAGAAACGGTGCGAGGAAGCCTAAAAGAGGTCGTCCGGCATTTTACGGAGAACGAGCCTCGCGGGGAAATCGTCATCATCGTGTCGGGCCTGAAGGAAAAGAGAGAAAAAGATGTTTAACTTAAAAAGAAAAAGGACATGAAAAAAGTATTGACCGTTTGTGTGTGTGCCGCGTTGTTGGCTTCCTGCGGACAACAATCCGCCGAATACAAGAAACTGAAAGCGGAGAACGATTCTCTCCGGATCGAGAATACGAAGAGCACGGAGGAACTGAACGAGATGTTGTCGACCCTCAACGACATTGAGGCCGATATCCAATCTATCCGCGACGCGGAGAATTACATCACCATCCAGCGGCAGAGTGGCGGTGAGCTGAGCCAGACCAGACGGGAGAAAATCAAGCAAAATATGCAGCTGATCAGCGAGACTCTCAAGAAGAACCGGGCGCAGATCAGCGAGTTGGAAGAGAAATTGAAGAAAAGTGGCATCCAGTCGGACGCCCTGCGCAAGACTGTGCAACGCCTGTCGTCTGAGCTCAACGAGAAGACCAAGATGATCGTCGCCCTGCAGGAAGACCTGGCGAAGAAAGACGTGCGTATCCAGGAGCTTGACGAGATGGTCAGCTCGCTCAACGAGGATGTCGAGAACCTTTCGACAACAGCTGCCGCGCAGTCTGAGAAGATCAACGAGCAAGACAAGGCCCTGCATACCGCTTACTACTGCTTCGGTACGACCAAGGAGCTGAAAGACCAGAAGATCCTGTCGGGCGGTGGCCTCTTCTCCAAGTCGAAAGTGCTGCAAGACGGCTTTAACAAGGACTATTTCATTTCCATCGATATCCGCGAGGTGAAGGAGATCCCGCTCTTCGCGAAAAAGGCGAAGTTGCGCTCCAACCATCCGGAGGGCTCTTACGAGTTTATCGAGGACGAGGATGGTAATCTCGCGCTCATCATCAAGGACGAGAACACTTTCTGGAGCCTGGGTAAATATCTGGTGATCGAGGTCGGATAAGCCCATGCGCTACAAGAACCTCTTCTTTGATCTCGACGATACCCTTTGGGATACCTGTCACAACAATAGGGAATGCCTCAAAGAGCTGTATGCCGATTATCATTTCGATCGGCATTATGCCTCCTTTGAGGCATTCTACGATTTTTATATGCCGCACAATCTGGACCTCTGGGCCAAATACCGGAATGGCGAGGTCGATCGCCAGACGCTCATCGTCGAGCGCTTCCTGTATGTTTTGCGTCCGCTTGGCATCGAGAGCCGGCAAGCCGCGCTCGACATTAATCGCGATTTCCTCGAGCGCACCGCCACCAAGAGCCGGTTGATCAGCGGCGCGGCCGACCTGTTGCGCTATCTGCGCCCCTCTTACCGCATTTTCATCCTTTCCAATGGCTTTCGCGAGGTGCAATCGCGCAAGCTGGCCAGTGCCGGCATCGATTCTTTCTTTCAGCGGATCATCCTTTCGGAAGATGCTCGCGTGCAAAAGCCGCATAAGGCCATTTTCGACTATGCCCTGCAAAACACCAACTCGCGCCGTTCCGAGTCGATCATGATCGGCGACTCGTGGGAGGCGGACATTTCCGGCGCTTACCATGCCGGGATAGACCAAATCTGGTTCAATCCCCAAAATGAACCGTCGCGGGATTTTATCCCAACCTTCACCGTCCAAACGCTCGAGGCGATCAAGAAAATCCTTTAGGGCACGAAAAAAGGACGCACGAACCGTGCGTCCCTACATTTTCCCCGTCCAATCGGATTACAATCCGCATGAACGGGCACATTCTCCTACGTTTTTGGAGATCAAACCCCTTCCGGCGTGCCGCCATCGCCATCCTGGCCGGGATCGGTGGGCTCGGGATTCTCGGGATCCTCAGGCGTTGATGGGTCGGGATCGGTGGTCTCGGGCGTGGTCGTGTAGCCGACACCGCGGCGCGAGAGGACCAGCGTGAATTGCGAGATCTGGGCGTTCACGGCGTTGGCGATCGTCGTCACCTCGGCCAGGGCCTCCTCGTCGGGGGCGAGGATAGAGGACTGGATGTAGATCGCGTTCACGATGTCGGCCACGTCGGCATAGGCCGCCTCCATCGCCGAGCGGGCCGTCTTCGTGTCGGGCGCCGAGGTAGAGCGGGCATAACGCTCGTCCGAGCGGGCGGAGTAGGTGGCGTCGAAATCCTCGTTCGCCGCCTTCAGGTCGGCCACCAGCTGCGTCGCGCCGACCTGGGTCACCGCCTCGGCGTAGGTCGCCGATTCCAGCTTGTCGACGATGTCGCGCACGGCGGCGGTGTTTTCGATGTAAGGCAACCCCGTTGGGTTTTGCGAGCCAAGGCCCTCGAGGCATTTCTTGGCGGCCGCAACCACCTCCGGATCAGGATCCAGCTCGGCGGACTGGAGGTGCAACTTCAGGCGGCGGAACTGGTTGTCGCGGATCTCGTCTTTCGTGCTGACGGTCTCCGTGTCCGCGAACTTGGCCGTGCGGGTATAGCTCGCGTTCTCGTCGGCCAGGGCGCGGGTCATCCGGTCGTGATAAGCCGTGAAGTTATGCTTCGTCGCGAACGCCAGCGGAATGGCCTCGACCAGCTTGTTGAACAAATAGTTGTGCTCGGCGTTGTGAGACTTGGCCACATAAGGGACTTGAGAAGGAATTATTTGCATAATAGTTTAATTTAAATTGTTTATATATCATCATTATCATCGCTGTATGATCGCCCCCCACCGTATGGTCGCCCCCCACCGTATGGTCGTCCTTACGGTAGGGACGTACCCCCGGTACGTCCGCTATGGTGGAGAACTTTTCTCCGGGCCATTTTTGCGTTCGGAGAGGCTAGAGAACTTTTCTCCGGCCTCTCTTCGCGTTCGGAGAGGGTTTTGTCGCCCTTTTTTACTCCACCCTTACCTTCGTCGCGTAATCCCCGACGCGGACAATATAGACTCCGGCATTGAGGTCCCGATAAATCCGTGCGCCTTCCTGCTCGCCGTCGGCGATAAGGGCGCCGGCCATCGAGACGATCGTCACCCGCTGGCGGGTCGGGGTCTCAACGTGGAGGATGCCCTCGGCGGCGTAGATCCGAAGGGTCTCGATGCGCTCGATGGCGGTCGCCGGCTCCTCCGTCACGCCATAGACGGTGATTGTCACCAGGCCATCCACCTTCTTGACGGTATAGACGCCCGCCTCATCCGGCTTCACCTCGACCGCCTTGCCGATGCCCTGCGAGACGGTGACCATCAGGTCGTCCGCCACGTAGCCCTCCGCGATCTCGATCGTGAAGGTCAGCGTGCCGCCCTCCTCCACCTCGTCGGCGGAAAGGATGACCGTCGCCCCTTCCACCGGGCGAAGATCGACGCGGTAATAGGTGGGCTCCGGTTCGGGTTCCGGTTCGGGTTCCACGTAATCCGGATCATCCGCGCCGCAGACGGTGCAAGTGCCGTTCACGTAATTGTGGCCATTGGCGGGAATATCCTCCGTCGTTGTCTGTTTCTCTGCCCAATCTACACTGAATGTTGCCGTGTAGGTCGTCTCACCCATTTCGGTGCAGGAGGGGTCTTTGGTTGGCTCGCTTGTCACGGTCGCGGACTCGGACTCGGTATGCGTTTTGTCCTTTTCGCAAGTCCGTGTTGCCGTGCAAGTCTGGTTACCCTCATCGTCCTTACTCCATTCGTAGGAAACATCGCCCCATGTACATGTATGTGCCACTGTCACGGTACAAGTGGCCTCCTTGCCGCCGTCCTCCGTAGTGACGGTGATGGTCGCTTCGCCAACCGCAACGGCAGTAACATTGCCGTATTCATCTAC
>USAD01000159.1 GCA_900552415.1 uncultured Parabacteroides sp. | reverse complement strand
GCTCTTTTGGAAGGCCTGATTCTTTATTTTTGGATGGTTTTTGCGTAAAGTAGCTGTTATTAAAAGGGGAGGAATTGGATAAAAACGTCGTTAAATCTCTTGCTTTCTTGTTATTTTGTCTTGGACTTATTCTGTGGTTGGGGATGCTTTTTTAACAGGGAAAAGATCAAGGTCATGTTTGAGTATATTGGGTCGGTTGGTATGAATAAATCTCTTTTGGGATAGATCCGATATGAAATTTTGGAGTGGTTCCCTTGATTTTAGGAAAGATAATTAGGCTTTTTCTTGGAAAAAACATACCTTTGCTTCATGTTACGAATAGTAGGTCATATCGAGAGTTTGCTGTTGAGGAATGATTGCGTGATTATTCCCCGATTCGGCGGTTTCGTCTTGCGTGAGGTGCCGGCTTCTTTTGAAGAGACGGGCGCCCTGTTCTGTCCGCCCCATAAAGAGATCTCTTTCAATACCAATTTGAGGCATACGGATGGCTTGTTGGCCGAGTCGTATATGCAAGTCTATGATGTGGATTACGGTAACGCTTCCGAGATGTTGGAACGGGATGTCGAGGCCTTGGAGAAATGTTTGCGTGAGGAGCAATGCCTGGATTGTGGAAAGATCGGCTCTTTCCGTCTAGGAGATGAGGGGCAATTGATCTTTACGCCGGGAGAGTCGGCCTTGTGGAACGCCTCGTTCTATGGATTGGAAACTTATCATTTCCCGAAATTGGCGCCTCTGCCTGCCGAGAAGCCGGAATTGTGGGTAGAGACGCGGAAGCCGGAAAAGGATGTGATTTATATTCCGGTGAATCGACGCCTCCTGCGGGTTGTCGCCGGAGCAGCTGCTGCTTGCGCGTTGTTTTTCTTGGTGTCAACGCCAGTCAAGGAGGTCAATCCTGCCGCTTATACGGCCAGTTTCGTGCCTCGTGAGATGATGGCGGTTTCGATGATGCGGACGGATGTCCCGAAAGAAGAGACTGTCGATCTTGCCAAAGCGGAAACAACCGGTGAGTTAAAAGATGAGCCGGTGATGGAAAAGCCTAAAGAAATGGCACCTGAAGCGGAACCTGCAGAGAAGGTAGAAGTGGCGAAAGCTCCCGAAGTTAAGACTGCACCAGCCGTCAGACAGAAGATGTTCCATATTGTTATCGCCAGCTTCCCGAACGAGCAACAGGCGGACGAGTATATCTCGACGGTTGATCGCCAGGTTTGTACAGGCGTGGATAAGATTATGCGTGATGGCAAGTGCCGGGTTTATGCGGCTCGTTTCGATAATCGGGAAGAGGCTGAGCGCTATCAGGTGGCGCTTCGTAAACATGAGAAGTATAAGGACGCCTGGTTGTTTATCAGCCGGTAAGCGTTTTGTGGCCTCTTGCTTAACCGAACATTTTTCCCGTGGATTTTCAATTAGATACCGATAACCTGGAATTTCAGGATGCCCTGCGCTTGATTACGCACACACGGCAGTCGGTTTTCCTGACGGGTAAGGCGGGTACCGGAAAGTCTACCTTCCTGAAATATATCTGTCAACATACGAAAAAGAAGCATGTTGTCCTGGCCCCGACCGGGATTGCGGCGATTAATGCGTGTGGCGCTACTTTGCACTCTTTTTTCAAGTTGCCATTTCGGCCCATGTTGCCTGATGACCCGGATCTGAGTCTGAAGAATGGGCGTATCTTCGATTTTTTCAAGTACAGGAAGGATCACCGCAAACTGATCGAGGAGGTGGAGTTGATCATCATCGACGAGATATCGATGGTGAGGGCCGATATTATCGATTGCGTAGACCGGATCCTGAGGGTCTATTCCGGCAATATGCGTTTGCCTTTTGGCGGCAAGCAGCTTTTGTTCGTGGGCGACGTGTTCCAGTTGGAGCCGGTCGTGCCGTCAGACCAGAAGGAGATCTTGAGCCTCTTTTATCCCAATCCCTTTTTCTTCTCGGCCCGGGTCTTTTCCGAGATCCACTTGGTGCCAATCGAGCTGCGTAAGGTCTATCGCCAGACAGATCCTGTCTTTATCGGCGTGCTCGACAAGATCCGGCAGAATCGGGCGGGGCATTCGGACCTGGCCGTGTTGAACGCTCGTTGTTTTCCCCATTTTGAGCCGGCCAACGAAGATATGTATGTGACGTTGGCTACCCGTCGTGATCAGGTAGATTATATTAATGAGAAAAAACTGGCCGAGTTGCCTGGCGAGGAGTTCGTGTCGAAAGGAAAGATTGAGGGTGATTTCCCGGAGTCTTCTTTACCGACCTTGTTGAATCTCTCTCTCAAGGAGCATGCGCAGGTCATATTCATAGATAACGATCATGAGCGTCGTTGGGTGAACGGGACGATTGGTATGGTCTCGGGCATCGACCCAGAAGGGCATGTTTATGTGCTCCTGGAGAATGGAATCGAGCATTTGGTGGAGCCGACCTCCTGGCGAAATTATAAGTATCGTTATAATGAAAAGGAGAAGAGGATCGAGGAGGAGATTGTCGGGACTTTTGAGCAGTTGCCGATCCGTTTGGCCTGGGCGATCACGGTGCATAAGAGCCAAGGCTTGACTTTCAGTCGGGTAGTGGTGGATTTGACCGGAGGCGTTTTTGCCGGAGGGCAGACCTATGTCGCCTTGAGCCGTTGTACGTCGTTGGAGGGATTGGTCTTGCGGGAACGGATCTCTCCCCGGGATATCTTTATCCGGAAAGAGATTGTGGCCTTTAGCTCGATCTTTAATGATCGGGGATTGATCGATCGCTGCCTGGAGGAGAGTGAGGCGGAGTTGGCTTATGGCAGTGCCGCGGAGGCTTTCCGGAAGGGTGACATGAAAGAGGCGGTCGAGTCGTTCGCCCGGGCGGTCGCCAAACGAAATGAGTTGGGTGATCCGAAAGTGCAGCGTCTGCTCCGGCTGAAATTGGAGTCTATCAACAGCCTGAAAGGACAAATCAAGGCATTGAGGCAGGAGATGAGTGATATGCGTGAGGCGCAAAAGAGTTTCGCTCATGAGTATTATCTGATGGGAAATGAGTGTGTCACAAAAGCACGTGACCCGCAAGCCGCCTTGCGTTGTTTCGACAAGGCCCTGAAGCTTGACCCGACCTTTGTCGACGCTTTGGTCCGTAAGGGCGTTACGCTTCTCGACATCGGTGAGGATTATGAGGCGCAGGTCTGCCTGAATGAGGCTTGCCGTCTGAGTCCGACCTCATTCAAAGCCTTCTATAATCGGGGAAAATGCCGTCTGCGATTACGCTATCACGATGAGGCCGTCGTCGACTTGATCCGGGCAGTCAAGCTGAAACCAAAACATATCGCCGCGCACGAGTATTTGGCGGATGCCTACGAGGCCGTAGGCGAGCAAGAGCTGGCCGAAGGGCAGCGGGCGATCGCCGAGGCGTTACGGCGGGAGAAGGGGAAAGGATAACTGCTCTTTTACAGTTTGAGGGTTTCTCCATCATTTAAAGTACATTCCCCTTTTTTATTAATCATATATTGCCAGCCATCAAACGTGGTTACTACGGCCTTGCCGTTATGGAAATCTTCCGCTTTTTGGTATTGGCAGTCGACCACCTGCTTCCCCCGGTTGTTGATGTAGCCCCATCTGCCTGCTTTGGCCACTCGCGCCAATCCCCCTTTGAAGTCACAGACTTGATCGTATTGGAATCGTGTGAGCGGACAGCCTTCTCGATCAATCAAGCCCCATACCAGGTTGTGCTGGACGCTTCCATCTGGATGGCATCGAAAGGTCGCCCTATTATCAGGATTTGGATTCATTACCTGGCCATTCCATTTTACGTAACTCTCTATACCAAACAGCCCAACGAGGGCAACACCATCCTGAAATTCTCGCATCTCGTCATATTGGCACGGGATGGCAAATTCTCCCCGCTTATTGATTGCACCCCATTTCTCATTCAGCATGACTTTGGCTAGACCGTCCTTGAATTCACGTGCCAATTGAAATTTATGTGGTATAACAAGCTTTCCTGTGATCTTGTCAACGTAACCATACTTATTACTTTTAGAGTCATATTTATACTCTAGATTTATTTCCTCATCATCTTGTCTCTTTCGAGCCTCCTCTTTTGGGGCTTTTTCTTTCTTACATGATCCATTCTTATGATTTCCGCTTTGTGGTTGGTCCTTTGGCAAAAGCTTCAGGAACTCAGCGATCGTTTGCGGTCGCTCCTTTTGTAGCGGTCTCATTGCCCGCTGAATCGCCTCGACCGTTTGTTTAGAGATCCCTTCTGGCAGTGGGGGCAGGTTGCTGTTGATAAGCTCCAGTGCTTCCGGTGGCCGTTGGCCGGTAAGCAGGAAATAGAAAGTTGCGCCTAGCGCATATATGTCCGCACAGGGCGAAAAATTCCGGATACCTCCCGCCTTATATTGCTCTATTGGCGTATAGCCGCGGCTCACCCCAAGCGGTGTCTCGCTTATCGCCTGGCCTTGATCATCATATCGTTTCGACAAGCCGAAGTCGATCACGACCGCATTGCTCTCTTCATCAAGCATCACGTTGTCTGGCTTGATGTCGAGGTGCAACATCTGTCTCCTATGGATGTAGTCCAACGCATCGGCAATCTGGCGAATATAGCCAAGTGATACCTCTTCCGGCAATGGCCCGTTTAGCTCCACCAACCCCTTCAAGCTGCCGTTGCATTGATATTCCATCACGTAATACGCCGTATTGTTCTCCTCGAACACATCGATGATCCTTATGATTCGCGGATGCCTCAGCTTGGCGATCATTTGGGCCTCTTTCAGGAATTTTTGTCTGAATTTTTTAGTGCGTTCCCAATTGCCTTGACTCATGCTTACCAAGGTCTGTCCCTCCTCGCGTTCGCATGAGTCCTTCAGAAAAAATTCCTTGATGGCGACCAGCCGATCCAGGCCTGTTTGCCTTCCCTGATAGGTTATCCCAAAGCCGCCCTGTCCTAGAATGTGGTCTATTCGATATTTATTATTTTGGAGAGTTGTATCTCTTGTTAAAAACATGGTATGATTATTTTTTGTATTAATCGCGAATATAACGATTCTCAATAAGATAGATCTTTGGTTTTAAAACGAATTCTTTCCGGATATCAAAAATATATTTATCTTTGTGAAAAAATAATTTAACCCGAATTTGAATATGGACCATGAGAATACTACTCTTAGGGAAGGAACAGTTTTACAATCTCGTTATCGTATAGAAACAGTATTAGGGCAAGATGATTTTGGAATCTTGTATTTGGGTACGCATATTAGTTTGGAAAGCAAGATCGTTATTCGTGAGTTTTTTTTGCGTAATATTTGTGAGCGTGATGAATTTGCCTTAAAGGTGGTTGTCTCATTGGATAATTTAGCTAGCTTTGAGCGTTATCAAGAGAGTTTTTTTCAGAGAGCGAAAGTCTTGGCTTTATTCTCACATCCCAACATTGTTCATGTTATGGATGTATTTAAGGCAAATCAGACGGTTTATTATGTCATGGAGTTCATAGAAGGAGAATCTCTTGAAACAATCGTAGAATATCAAGAACCCCTTCCGGCAGATGAAGCTTTGCGATATATCCGTGGTATAGGAGATGCCTTGGTAAATCTGCATAAACAAGGTCTGTCACATTTAGGTGTAAGACCCAATAATATTATACTAGACCAACAATCTAAGCAAGCGATCTTATTAGGCTTTGATGAGATTGAATCTTATGATTCTGAAAAGAAATCTACAGGGTTGGTGCGGTTTGATCCCAATAAGGCTTATTTGCCTTCTGCCTTCAGTCTTGACGCATCTTCCTCCCATTTAGATCCTATTTTGGATGTTTATGCTTTGGCGGCGACATTTTATAAGTTACTTACCGGTAAGACACCTCCGGCTTCTCATCTTCTTTCCTCTAACCAGGTATCAATCGATTCTGATCTAATGGGAATCAATAAACAGATAAGTGATCTGATTGTAACAATACTTTGTATGAGAGACGATCGGCCAAGGCGTATTGAGGATTTTCTGGATTCGTTACCCTTACTTTCAGAGAAGAGTGATGAGGAGCAGGAGAATAATGAGGAGGATTTAGAGGAAGCGACAACTCCAGAAAATGAGGCCTCTTCCGAAGAGGAAGATATTTCCTCTTCGATGAATAAGGATAAGTGTGAGGTAGATGAGACGATTCCAGAAGTTGATGTCGCTCCAGAGCAGGATGTTAAGCAGGACTCGATGGATCATAACGATGCGATGGCTTCAGGAAGTGAGCAGGAGCGTCCGGTAATTGATCCCATCTCTTCAAGATTGGATTGGCACAAGATAATTCACTTTCTATCCAACAATAAGCTCTTGATATTTTTCTCTATAGTGATATTTCTGATCGGCGGATTGATCGGTAGATTCAGCTTAAATCAAGGTGATCTTAAACCAAATAATAAAGAGGAGATTATACAGAAGGATTCTTTGCAGAATTTGCCGCAAGATTCTATTCTCTTTGATAAGGGCATGTATTGGGAATGCTTTTATAAAGGAGATCTTGTGAATGGCCGGCGTGAGGGTTATGGTATTGCCCGCTATACGATTGGAGACGTTTATGAAGGCCAGTGGGCTAACGATCTGATTCATGGTAAAGGAACATATATTTGGGCTAATGGAG
>USAD01000158.1 GCA_900552415.1 uncultured Parabacteroides sp. | reverse complement strand
CGTGAGGTGGGGATCCTTTGAGGCCCGATTTCTCCGCACCTCGCGAAACTCTCACCGACCTGCCAAAATGACAATTGCGGCTCGCGAAAGCCTCTCCGGCGTTCCGTTTTAGCTTTCGCGATTCGCGAAAGGCTTTCCGGAGCTCCGTTTGGGCTTTCGCGAGCCGCGAAAGGCTTTCCGGCCTGCCAGAATGGCAATCGCGAGCCGCGGAAGCCTCTCCGGCGTTTCGTTGGGGTTTTCGCGAGCCGCGATGGCTTCTCCGGCGTTTCGTTGGGGTTTTCGCGAGCCGCGATGGCTTCTCCGGAGCTCCGTTGGGGTTTTCGCGAGCCGCGATAGGCTCTCCGGTGCTCCGTCGGGGGCATCGCGACTCGCGATGAATTAAGCTTAAAAACATTATCCGCAATGGAAATAGCGCATGACAAGATTGAGCATCGCCGCCTGGTCGTTCTCGACCGTCTGGCGCAGGTTCGCGTCGTTATAGCCCTCCAGCTTCTGGATGAGGCCATCGATCATACTGGGGCTGAAGACGCCCTGGGCCTCGAAGTGGGCACGCAGGCGCTCGAGGCAACGGGCTGAGGCGGCGCAACTATCGGGCAATTGCTCCAGCTCCTTGAGGCGTTCCGCGTTCTCGGCCTTGTGGATGTTCACGTCGACGTAGCAACGTTGGGCGATCTCGAGGGCGTTGTCGATCTCGAAGCCATGGCGGCAGGCGACGGCTAGGCCGGCCAGCAGGAGATAGAGATCGGCCGACCCGTCGGGCGAGCGCATCTCGACCGTCTGTTTCTGGGCGGTCTTGGGCTTGATGGCCTTCTCGAGTGGGTTGGCTACGCTCGACATGTCCACCTTCGTGGTCCATCCCAATGGCACGCGGACCAGGACGGAGCGGTTACGGTCGCCCCAGCAGATGTTGGTCGGCGCCTCCTGGTGCGGGACGAGCCGGAAGTAGGAGGTCGGGTTGGTATTGCCGAAGGCGGTGATGGCGGGTGCCAGCACCATCATGCCGGCGATGGCCCGCCGGGCGGTGTCGGAGAGCTTGCCGCCATCGAGCATCTGGTTCTCGCCATCCTTCATGATACGCATATGGATGTGGAGCCCCGAGCCAGCCTTGCCGGTGGTGATCTTCGGGGCGAAGGTGATGTCGTAGCCGTATTGGCAGGCCCGGTTGCGGATCACCCACTTGGCCAGCATGAGCTGGTCTGCCGCCTCCTCGGCGGGGCAGGGCAGGAACTCGATCTCGTTCTGCTCGAAGACCTTCCCGTCGAGGGTGAAGTTGCCCACCTCCGAGTGGCCGTACTTGATCTGTCCGCCGGTCTGGGCGATGTAGCGCATGCACTGGGCCCTGAATTCGTTGAACTTGGCGAAGGGGGCGGACTCGTGATAGCCCTTCTGGTCGGTTGCCGGGAAGCAGAGGTCGTCGTCAGCGATGACGTAATACTCCAGCTCGCCCATCGCCTCAAAGGTCATGCCGGTCGTCTTATGGAAGGCGGCGCAGGCCTTGCGCAGGGTTTGCTCGGGCGACGACTCGAGCGGCTTGCCCTCCTTGTCGAAGAAGGAGCAGAGCATCGTGAGTGTCGGGAGCGAGGCGAAAGGATCGACGAAGGCGGTACGGAACCGGGGGAGGACGTAAAGGTCGCTATTGCCCGCCTCGATGAAGGGGAAGAGGCTCGACCCGTCGACCCGCTCGCCGTAGCTGAGGATGGTCTCGAGATATTCCTCGTTGTTGATGACGAAGTTGAGGGTCTTCAGGCGCCCGTCGCCGGCGGGATACATGAAGTTGACCATTTGGATCTCCTGCTCGCGTATGAACCGGATGATGTCCGCCTTCGTGAACTGGGCGGCGGGTTTCCCGAGGAACCCGACCAGCGTGTTCGGGCTCATCGATAAAGTCTTGTCGATTGTCTTGCTCATAGTATTTGATTATATGTTAATGAATAGGTCAATACTCGTCTACCTTGAGGTCGCGGCGGAACTGGTCGAGCCGTTGTTGCAGACGGTCGCTCACCTCCTTGTATTCCGCCTTGCCGTAGAGGTTGTTCAGCTCGTTGGGATCCTTCTCGAGGTCGTAGAGCTCATCGCAATTGATGGCCTCGTTATACTGGTCCTTCTCGCCATAGAAATGGATCAGCTTATAGCGCTTGTCGCGCACGCCGTCGTGCCGGCGTACCTGGTGATAGGCCGGGTAGTCGTAATAATGGTAGTAGAGATACTCACGCCAGTCGGCCGGTGTCGTGCCGTCGAAGAGGGGGACGAGCGAGGTGCCCACCATGTAGTCCGGCTTCTCGATGCCCGCCAGGTCGAGATAGGTCGGGGCGTAGTCGATGTTCTGCACCAGCGCGTCGCAGGTGCTGCCCGGCTTGATCTTGGCCGGATAGCGGATGATGAGCGGCGTGCGGAACGACTCCTCGTACATGAACCGCTTGTCGAACCAGCCATGCTCGCCCATGTAGAAGCCCTGGTCGGAGGTATAGACGATGACGGTGTTGTCCATCAGCCCCTCCTTCTCGAGGTAGGCGATGAGGCGTCCCACCTCGTCGTCGATCGACTTGATACAACGGACGTAGTCCTTGATGTAGCGTTGGTATTTCCACCGGACGAGGTCGTCGCCTTTCAGCCCTTGAGCCAGCATCTTCTCGTTATTGGGCTTGTAGGCGGCCATCCAGGCCTCACGTTGCTCGGGCGTCATCCGGTCGATCGAGGCGTTCCATCCGCCCAGCTCCCGCTCGTTCTTGTAGGCGTCGGTCGTCTTCAGCTCGTCCACCTTCAGGTCGTAGACCATCGTCATGTCGTCGTCGATGCGCATCTCTTGCGTACGGGCCGCGTCGCACCGGGTCGAGTAGTCGTCGTAGAAGGTCTCCGGCATCGGGAATTCCACATCCTCGTAGAGGTTGGCGTATTTCGTGTCGGGCATCCAGTTGCGATGGGGTGCCTTGTGGTGTACCAGGAGGCAGAAGGGCTTATCGGGATCCCGTTGGTCGAGGAACTCGATGGCGTGGTCGGTGGTGAGGGTCGTCGCGTAGCCCTCCTCACGGACATACTCGCCATTGGTCTCGGGGCTCTTGAAGCGGGGGTTGTAATATTCGCCCTGATCGTCGAACACGTGATAGAAATCGAATCCTTTCGGCTCGCATCGCATGTGCCATTTACCGACGACGCCGGTCTGGTAGCCGTGTTGCCTCAGGATCTCGGAGAAGAAGGTCTTCGTCGTGTCGATACCCGCCCCCAGTTGGCGTTGGCCGTTCTGGTGGCTGTAGAGGCCGGTCATCAGGCAGGCCCGGCTGGGTGTCGATAGCGAGTTCTCGACAAAGGCCTTGCGGAAGAGCATACCCTCGGCGGCGAGCCGGTCGAGATTGGGCGTAGGCGCCAGCTTGCCCAGGGCGTGCCCGTAGGCGCTGATCGTCTGGTACGAGTGGTCGTCGGTCATGATATGGATGATGTTCAGCGGTTTCTGTTGAGGTTGTCTCTCGCCACCGGCGCAAGATGCCAGCAGGAGGGTGGAGGCCAGCCCGCCTCCCAGGATAAACGTGTTTCTCATTTCTTTATCTGATTTTAATGATGTTCGTGCGAACTTACGAAAGATATTTGAGATAGGGAAACGAAGGGGCGCTTTTCTTCCGGCTGGAGAATAAAAGCGGAATAAATTTCGTATGTTCGCGGGTAAAGATAAGGGTCGGTATGGACGAGAAGGTATTGGAGAAATTGAGGATCTTGGCGGAGTCGGCGAAATACGACGTCTCGTGCGCCTCGAGTGGCACCTCCCGGGGGAAGAAGAGCGGGATGATCGGGAGTGCCGCGGGCTGGGGCATTTGCCATAGCTTCGCCGAGGATGGGCGTTGCATCTCGCTCCTGAAGGTGATGCTCACGAACTATTGCGTGTACGATTGCGCCTATTGCGTCAACCGGCGGAGCAACGACCTGCCCAGGGCCACCTTTTCCGTCTCTGAGCTGGTGGAGCTGACGATCGAGTTCTATCGGCGGAACTATATCGAGGGGTTGTTCCTCAGCTCGGGCGTGGTGCGGAATCCCGATTATACGATGGAGCGGTTGGTGCGTGTCGTACGTGATTTGCGGCTGGTCCATCGTTTCAATGGCTATATCCACCTGAAGAGCATCCCCGGAGCCAGTCCCGAGCTGGTGAGCGAGGCGGGTCTCTATGCCGATCGCTTGAGCGTCAACATCGAGATCCCCAACGAGACGAGCCTCAAGGCGCTCGCCCCCGAGAAGGATTTCCAGAGTGTCTTCACGCCGATGCGCTCCATCCACCAGGGTTTCCTGAAGGCCAAGGAGGAGCGGACTCGTTTCCGCCACGCGCCCCGTTTCGCCCCGGCGGGCCAGAGCACGCAGATGATCATCGGGGCTACCGCCGACCGGGACCGGGATATCCTGCGCCTCTCGTCGGCTTTCTATCGCCGTCCCTCGATGAAGCGGGTCTATTATTCGGGCTTCATCCCCGTGAATCGCTACGATACCCGCTTGCCAGCCTTGTCGGCTCCGCCTTTGGTGCGCGAGAACCGGCTTTACCAGGCGGATTGGCTCTTGCGCTTCTATCAGTTCCAGGTGGACGAGATCGTCAACGACGCCTATCCGGACCTCGACCTGGAGGTCGATCCCAAGTTGGCCTGGGCGTTGCGTCATCCGGAACTCTTTCCTGTCGACGTGAACCGGGCGGATTATGAGATGTTGCTCCGTGTGCCCGGTATCGGGGTGAAGTCGGCCCGGCTGATCGTCGCCTCCCGCCGCTATGCACGGCTGGGATCGGAGGAGTTGAGGCGTATGGGACTGGTGATGAAGAAGGCCCGTTATTTCATTACCTGCCGTGAGTTGCCGATGGGCGAGACGATCCATGAGTTGACCCCTGAGGGCGTACGTCGTCTCCTGACCTCGAAAGGACGCAAGGGAGACGATCGCCAGCTGCTCTTGCCCTTCGCGGATTGGGAAGGAGGTGTCCGATGATCCTCTTCCAGTACGACCGGACATTCGAGGGGTTGCTTACCGCCGTGTTCGATGCCTACGCGCGTCGTTCCTTCCCCGATCGCCTGTTGGGCGAAGAGGAGGCGTTGCCCCTGTTCTACGACGAGCTGTTTCGGGTGATCACCGATGGGGAGAAGGCGAACCGGGTGTGGCGTGGGTTGGAGAAGAGACTCTCTAAAGCGGCGCTCTCGGTCATCTCGATCGCCTGGCTTTCGGAGGTGCCCGAGGCGGGTGAGCTCCTGTTCCGTTATATCCGCCTGGCGATCGACGCGCCCCGATCGATCGAGCTGAATTTTGGCGACCCGACGGTAATGGCGGTAACCAAGCTCTGGAAGCGGGTGAGCAACGAGCGGCTCCGTGTGGCGCAATTCCTCCGTTTCCAGAAAGCGGCGGATGGCACCTATTTCTCGGCGCTCTCGCCCCTCTATAATGTCTTGCCCCTTGTGATCCCTCATCTCCTGGAGCGTTTCGCCGACCAGCGCTGGCTGGTTTACGACTTGCGGCGTGCCTATGGCTATTATTATGATGGCAAGGAGGCTGAGGAGGTGACCTTTCCCGAACGGGCGGGGCACTTGCGGGATGGTTTGCTCGATCCCTCAATCATGGACAAGGACGAGCTGCTCTTCCAGGAGATGTGGCGAACCTATTTCCACTCGATCGCCATCAAGGAGCGACTCAATCCCCGTTTGCATCGACAGAACATGCCGGCCCGTTTCTGGCCTTATATGCCCGAGAAGGCTTGATGATATAGAAAAAGCGCCTCCGGGGAAAATTCCCCACGGAAGCGCCTTTCTCTTATTACTTGCCGGCTTCGGATTATAACTCACGAATCCAGATGTTGCGGAAGCTGATCGGCTCGCTTGGATCGCCGTGGCTTTGCAGGATGATCGGGCCATCGCCATGTTTCTTCACTTGCGGGAAGCCGATCCACTCCGTCGTACCTTGGATTTGTGTATGATTCTGCAGGACGACACCATTGTGGATTACCGTTACCGTCGGGTGCGTACGGTAGCTACCATCCTCCTTGAAGGTCGGGGCGGTGTAGATAATGTCGTAAACGTTCCACTCGCCCGGTTTGCGCATCGCATTGGCCAATGGGATCGCTTGCTTGTAGATACTACCCGTCTGTCCGTTCACGTAGGTCGGGTTGTTGTAGCAATCGAGGATCTGAACCTCATACATGCCTTGCAAGAAGACACCGCTATTACCACGCAACTGGCTCTCGCCCGTAATGTTGGTCGGTACCATCCATTCGATGTGCAACTGGAAGTCGTTGAATTTTTGTTTGGTTTGGATGTCTCCTTTAGGTTTATTGACGGTAAATACGCCATCATGTACGTCCCACTCGGCTGGGCCGCCCTTGACGCTCTCCCAAGCGGAGAGATCCTTGCCATCGAACAAGACGATCGCGTCGGAAGGAGCCGTGAAGCCACCACCCTTGATCTCGTTACCGGGAGTGACCACTTTCGGAACGGGCTCATAGAATTCAGACATCTCGTGAGTGATTCCGGCATAACCGGTTGGCATTTGCGCGTTAGCGATCGCGCAACTAGCGCCAACTAAGGCGCATGCTAAAAAGAATTTTTTCTTCATGGTTAATCAAAATTTGTCAACAATTCTGGCGCAAATATACGCAAACTCGCCCGAATACGGATAAAAATAGGAAGAATAATGCAAGCAGTTGGAAATGAAAGGTGATGTGCGGTTGTATTCCATGTCCGTCATTGGGGTGCATCAGCCGTTTTTTGATGGGTTAGGAAAATGAATTGCTACCTATCCGTTGCCTTTTTCGGAGAGGAAAATCCACGCAAAACGGGCTTCCGAACCTCCTGCCATATCACCG
>USAD01000157.1 GCA_900552415.1 uncultured Parabacteroides sp. | reverse complement strand
CTGTCGGGAAATCAGGCGCCTTAATATAACGTGTCAGTTCCTCAATATCAATCTCACCTTTCGAGTCGATATAAGCGACACAACCATCCAATACCTCGCTCAAGTTATGAGTCGGCATATTAGTCGCCATTCCGACAGCGATACCCGACGCTCCGTTCACCAACAGGTTCGGGATACGGGTCGGCAACACCGTCGGCTCTTTCAGCGTATCGTCAAAATTCAATTGGAAATCTACCGTATCCTTCTCGATATCGCGCAGCATCTCCTCGGCCAGCTTGCTCAGGCGCGCTTCCGTATAACGCATGGCAGCCGGACTATCGCCATCCACAGAGCCAAAGTTTCCTTGACCGTCAACCAACGGATAACGCATCGACCAGGTCTGTGCCATACGGACCATAGCGAAATAGACGGACGAGTCTCCATGTGGATGGTATTTACCTAAAACTTCACCAACAATTCTCGCAGATTTTTTATAAGGCTTATCGGATGTATTTCCCAGCTCATTCATTCCATACAAAATACGGCGATGAACTGGCTTGAAACCATCCCTAACATCAGGAAGAGCTCTCGACACGATAACCGACATAGAATAATCTATGTATGCCGATTTCATCTCCTCCTCAATGTTAATCTTTATAATTCTGTCTTGATCAACCATTTATAAATATATTTATTACACGCTTTCTCACTCTTGTGAAAATTCACGCTAAGGTAAGGCTTTTCCACGTACTACGAAAGAAAAACGCTTAATTTTTACTTTCCTAAACAACCTTAGCGCTCAAAACAGTTACCTGACGCTTCTCGAAAACGGGCTTCATTACCCCCTCTTTCATCCGGGCAGACAAGCTCCTCTCGCCCATTCCTGCCAGCAAGCGACATCCCGATTCTTGCCAACAAGCACACATGGAGAGTCACTAAAGATTGGCACAAATTTTGCTGGTTATCCCAAGAGAATAATTAACTTTGCTGAAAAGAATACTATTTTACAAGACATGAAGAGTGACTATTCGAGAAAATTAGCCGACGCTATCGAATATAGCCGGGAAGAAGCCATCAGGCTCCAGAACAGTTATATAGGGCCGGAACACCTGATGCTTGGCATCTTGAGGGAAGGCGAAGGCCGGGCGATCAAGCTGCTGCGCGACTTTGGTGTCGAACCCTCCGACCTGAAAAGGATGATCGAGAGAGAGATTCGCGACACCATGAGCGAGGAGACCAGCCTTAACCATGAAATAACGGTCAGCAAGGCTACCGAGCGAGTATTACGCATGAGCATCCTGGAAGCCAGGTTGTTCTCGAGTCCGGAAACAGGCACGGAACATCTCCTCCTGGCTATCCTTAAAGAACAAGATAATATAGCGGCCGCTATTTTAGGCCAAAATGGCATAACTTATCAAACGGCCTATGACAAGCTCCAGGAGAACAAATCGACTGGCAATCGGGCCCTGCCCCAAAAAGAGGAGACCATCAGCGATGGTTACACTGACGACGAGGAAGAAGACGAGGAAGAGAATTTCTCCTCTCGCAAAGAGCCCTCACGTCCAGCGGGCAACAATCCTTCAGGCCATGCCTCACAACAGCCGAAATCGCCTAATGACACACCTGTTCTTGACAACTTCGGCACCGACATGACACGGGCGGCGGCAGAGAACCGTCTCGACCCGATCGTCGGACGAGAGAAAGAGATCGAAAGACTGGCACAAATCCTGAGCCGGAGAAAAAAGAACAACCCTGTCCTGATCGGCGAACCTGGAGTCGGTAAATCGGCGATCGTGGAGGGACTCGCGCTCCGTATTGTCCAAAGGAAAGTATCCAGGATCCTTTTCGACAAACGGGTTATCAGCCTGGATATGGCCTCAATCGTGGCAGGAACGAAATATCGCGGGCAATTCGAGGAGCGTATCAAGGCGATCTTGAACGAACTCTCGAAAAACCCAAATATCATCCTGTTTATTGACGAGATTCATACGATCGTAGGCGCGGGATCAGCCGCGGGATCAATGGATGCCGCCAATATGCTGAAACCAGCGCTTGCCCGTGGCGAGATCCAATGCATCGGTGCCACGACGCTCGACGAGTATCGCAAGAACATCGAGAAAGATGGCGCTTTGGAACGTCGGTTCCAGAAAGTAATCGTGGATCCGACTACCGCCGAGGAGACCCTGCAGATCCTGAAGAATATCAAGCCCCGCTATGAGGAGCATCATAATGTCTGCTACACCGACGAGGCGCTTAACGCTTGCGTGAAGTTGACGGAGCGCTACATCAGCGACCGTAACTTCCCCGACAAGGCGATCGACGCGCTCGACGAGGCCGGATCAAGAGTACATATCTCCAATATCATCGTGCCCAAAAGCATCGAGGAGCTGGAGGCGAAAATCGAGGAGACCAAAAACGAGAAGCTGGCGGCCGTGAAATCCCAGAACTTCGAACTGGCGGCTAGCTTCCGGGACAAGGAGCGTCAATATCTCCTGCAACTGGAAGCCGCCAAAGCAAAATGGGAACAAGAACTTCAAGAACATCGGGAAACGGTCGATGAGGACAAAGTGGCAGAAGTTGTTGCGATGATGTCAGGCGTGCCCGTCCAGCGAATCGCCAAGGCCGAGAACGCGAAATTGCTTGAGATGAATGCCATACTGAAGCAGAAAGTCGTCGGCCAAGATGAGGCCATCGACAAGATCGTCAAGGCTATCCAGCGTAACCGGGTTGGTCTGAAAGACCCCAATAAGCCTATCGGCACCTTTATGTTCCTTGGACCGACAGGTGTCGGCAAGACGCATTTGGCCAAAAAACTGGCCGAATATCTGTTCGACTCACCCGACGCGTTGATCCGTATAGACATGAGCGAGTATCTGGAGAAATTCTCCGTCTCCCGACTGATCGGAGCGCCTCCAGGATACGTAGGCTATGAGGAAGGCGGACAGCTGACTGAAAAAGTACGCCGTAAACCTTATTCGGTAGTCCTGCTTGACGAGATCGAGAAGGCACATCCAGACGTGTTCAACCTCTTGCTGCAAGTATTTGACGAAGGACGATTAGCCGATAGCCTTGGACGTCGCATCGACTTCAAGAATACGATCTTGATCATGACTTCGAATGTAGGTACACGCCAATTGAAGGATTTCGGGCGAGGCGTCGGTTTCAATACGCAAATGACCCATGGCGAGCCCGACAAGGATTTCTCACGAGGCATCATACAAAAGGCACTCAATAAGGCCTTCGCTCCGGAGTTCCTGAACCGTATTGATGATATCATTATGTTCGACCAGCTCGACAAGGCGGCAATCCATAAGATTATCGATATTGAGCTGAAAGGATTGTACCAACGTGTGGAATCTTTGGGTTACAAATTATCCATTACGGACGAGGCCAAGGATTTCATTGCCACGAAAGGTTACGACGTCCAATTTGGCGCCCGCCCATTGAAGCGAGCGATCCAGAAATACCTCGAGGACGAAATGGCCGAGATGATCATCCGTGCGACAGTTGGCGAAGGCGACCTGATCGTAGTCGATTTCGACAAGGAGGAACAAAAGATCATTACCTCCATTCAACGGCAAGGCGCCATCGAAGGATCGAAAACACCGGAATTGCCCGAAGCATAATCCAAATTCTCGCTTTAGGTAATCTAAATATGAAGACGGACCAGGAAACAAAATCCCAGTCCGTCTTCTGTTTTTTTATGTCCAGACAAACGATTTTCCAAACAGAGAGCTTCGCTTGAGCACATACGCTATATGCGATTGATGAGATTTAAACCCTATTTTTCCCGTAAAACAGAGATATTCCCTCATGAGAAAAACAGGTCTACCACTTTTTCTTCCATTATCCCCATAAAATCACAATACCATCTTAATGCCTGTTTTAACGGCTCTTAGCGTAATTCGGCATTTCTAGGGAAAAGAAAAGATCTAGTTTTTTCAAAAAAAATAGCCGGAAGCTATTGCAAAATTAAAAAATAGCCCTACCTTTGCACCCGTAATCGCGGAAGTAGCTCAGTTGGTAGAGCATAACCTTGCCAAGGTTAGGGTCGCGGGTTCGAGTCCCGTCTTCCGCTCTTCTTTAACATATTGTTGCCCAGGTGGCGGAATTGGTAGACGCGCTCGTTTCAGGTGCGAGTGGTTTTGCGATCGTGCAGGTTCGAGTCCTGTTCTGGGCACAACGGGGAGTTATCTATTCGGATAGCTCCCCGATCTTTTTTATCCCATAACACAGAAGTTCTCTCTCCCAACTAAACAATCGGACATAAAATAGGGATAAAAAGCGATAATTTCTCTCAAAAATGTTACATTCGCGGAAAAATCGTCAATAGAAAGAATAATTAATAGGAAAAGTTATGGCTAAAGTAACAAAAGAAGATGCCTTACGGTATCACTCCGAAGGCAAGCCAGGCAAGATTGAGGTTATCCCAACCAAACCCCACAGCACGCAGACCGACCTTTCGTTGGCCTACTCACCGGGAGTCGCAGAGCCCTGTCTGGAAATCGAGAAGAATCCGTTGGACGCATATGAATATACTGCCAAAGGAAATCTGGTTGCCGTCATCTCAAACGGTACCGCCGTCCTTGGTTTAGGCGATATCGGCCCCTTGGCCGGTAAGCCCGTCATGGAAGGAAAAGGCTTATTGTTCAAGATATTCGCGGGTATCGATGTCTTCGATATTGAGGTAGACGAGAAGAATCCCGAGAAATTCATCCAGACAGTCAAGGCGATCGCCCCGACTTTCGGTGGTATTAACCTGGAGGATATCAAGGCTCCGGAGTGTTTCGAGATCGAGACCCGCCTGAAAAACGAGCTGGATATCCCGGTTATGCACGACGACCAGCACGGAACGGCAATCATCTCAGGCGCGGGTTTGATCAACGCCCTCGAGGTGGCCGGCAAGAAAATTGAGGATGTCAAGATCGTGGTAAACGGTGCCGGCGCCGCTTCAATCTCCTGCACGAAGCTTTACGTAATGTTGGGCGCACGCAAGGAGAACATCATCATGTGCGACAGTAAGGGTGTCATCTCGACCAAACGTACCGACCTGAATGAGGCGAAAAGAGAATTCGCGACCGACCGTGACGTACGGACATTGCAAGAGGCGGTTGTTGGCGCCGATGTCTTCCTTGGACTTTCCGTAGCGAATGTCCTGACGCAGGATATGGTACGGAGCATGAACGACAATCCGATCGTTTTCGCCCTGGCCAACCCCAATCCGGAGATCTCTTACGCCGACGCTATGGCCTCACGCGAGGACATCATCTTCGCTACCGGCCGTTCGGATTATCCCAACCAGATCAACAACGTGTTGGGATTCCCCTACATCTTCCGTGGCGCATTGGATGTTCGGGCCAAGGCGATTAATGAGGAAATGAAGCTGGCGGCTGTCCATGCGATCGCCCAATTGGCCAAAGAACCGGTTCCCGATGTGGTGAATGCGGCATATCAATTGAAACGGACGACATTTGGCCGCGATTATATCCTGCCCAAGGCATTGGATCCTCGTTTGTTAACCCGTGTCTCAAGCGCAGTTGCCAAGGCAGCCATCGAATCCGGCGTTTCCCGCAAGACCATTACCGATTGGGATGGCTATTGCAACCATTTGCGTGAGATGATGGGTTACGACAACAAGCTGTTGCGCTCATTTACTGATATGGCCAAGGCACATCCGAAACGGGTAGTCTTTGCCGAGGCCAACCACATCAATATGTTGAAGGCCGCTGTCGAGGCGAAAAACGAGGGTATCTGTATTCCTATCCTGTTGGGTAATGAGGAACGCCTGGCAAAGATCGCCGCGGAGGAAAGCATCAGCCTCGAGGGCATCGAGATCGTCAATATGCGTCACGACCGTGAGACGGAACGCCGTCATCGTTACGCCCGTATCCTTTCGGAGAAGCGTGCCCGCGAGGGTGTTACCTACGCCGAGGCTTGCGAGAAGATGGTGGACCGTAATGCGTTTGGTATGATGATGGTCGAGACAGGTGATGCGGACGCTTTCGTTACCGGTGTTTACAGCCGTTACTCGGAAGTGACGAAACTGGCAGAGCAGATCATCGGTATCCGTCCTTCCTACAAGCATTTCGGAGCGATGAACATCGTTACCAGCAAGAAGGGTACCTTCTTTATCGCCGACACATTGATCAACCGTCACCCGTCGACCGAGGTACTGATCGATATCGCACGTCTTACTCACGACGCAGTCAAATTCTTCGCGCATGAGCCGGTCATGGCGATGCTCTCCTACTCTAATTTCGGTTCCGACAAGCAGGGCAGCCCATTGAAGGTACATGAGGCGATCGACTATCTCCACACGAACTATCCGGAGATGGTTATTGACGGTGAGATGCAGGTTAACTTCGCGCTCGACAAGAAGCTGCGTGACGATATGTATCCATTCAACAAGTTGAACGGAAAAGACGTGAATACGTTGGTATTCCCGAACCTGAGCTCAGCGAACAGCGCTTACAAGCTCTTACTCGAGATGGGTGTCGCCGAGACAATCGGTCCGATCCAGATGGGCTTGAACAAGCCGATCCACTTCACCGACGTCGAGAGCTCGACCCGCGACATCGTCAACCTGACTACTGTCGCCGTTGTCGATGCGATCGTACAGGAGCAGATCGAGAAACGGAAGGCTTGATTCCGGTAAATCTTTATATAATAAAGAATACACTGCAGTGCGTTTCCAATTACACTGCAGTGTATTTTATTTTTCATAACAGTGTATTTGAAAACGCCCCCAAAATCTATTAAGAATAACCAGCCAGGATTCTAGCAGGTCTCAACGAAAATTCTTACCTTCGCGCTTTAAAAGTGTAATTTCGCACATTAA
>USAD01000156.1 GCA_900552415.1 uncultured Parabacteroides sp. | reverse complement strand
GACTGACTGGAGATGGTCACGCCGCAACCTCCCTCGGCGATGACCTTGCCCACCTCTTCCAACAGGACGGCAGTGCCATACAGATCGACATTCAGGATGGTTTCGATGGAGGCCTGACTGGGCGAGACTCCTGCCGCGTTCACCAGATATTTGACGGCTCCATATTTCCGCGCCTCGTTAATGACCGAAAGGATGGATTCGCGCGAAGAGAGGTCGGCCGCCATCGCCACCGCGTCGAATCCCGCCTGATTAAGCAGGTCGGCCGCTGCCCGCGCGTGCTCCAGGCTTTTGTCGCCGATAATCACTTTTTTGCCGGAGGCTATTCTCCGTACGATGGCGAGTCCGATCTGTCCGGCTCCCATCCAGATAATGGTATCTTTTCTCATCGTCTATTTTTATTTCTGACCCTGTTCGCGAAAGTAAACGATCCGCCCTTTCATTGACTTAAACAAATCGCTGTTTCACTTACCCAAATTACGGTTTCCTTCCAACTTATACTCGACTTTGGCGGGAAACAAGTATTTTTGAGGAGCGAAATTTAGAATAAATGAATCCCCGATTCCTCAATATCGAAACCGTCAGCCAGTACAATGATCCGCAACATTTTACCCGGTTATTTAAAAAACTGACGGGACAAACCCCAAACGAGTATAAATCCCTCTCTTTATAGCGTCGGCTCATGTCCGGAACAATCATGAGATCACAGCAAGATCCTGACGCCTCGTCAGACACGGCTCGGAGAAAATAAAATTCCACCGCGACGCGTTTGGAACGACACCGCGGTGGAATGAAAAAAGGTTGTCACGCAGCCACTCGGCGCGCGCTTATATTTGGATCATTTAAACAGCAACGGCGCGAACTGGAGCAAATAGGCCCGCCAGTTTGCCCAGATGTGCCCACGCGTGGTCTCGACATACTGGTATTTCAGGCCTTGCTTGTCCATCTGGCGCATGAACGCCTGATTCGGCTCGTAAAGGAAATCGTCCTTGCCGATGGCGATCCAGAACAGGTTATAACCGGAAGCCTTCAGCGCGTCCAGCTTTCCCTCGAGGTTGGCGTAGACCGGGTTGTTGGCGTCGAAGCCGCTCATGCCGGCCGAGAAAAGGCCCACATAGCCGAACAGGTCCGGATAGTTGAGCGAGATGTAGAGCGTATGGAAGCCACCCATCGAGAGGCCGGCGATGGCCCGATGATTCTTGTCGGCCACCGTGCGATAGCGGTTGTCGATGAAATGGATGATCTCCGTGAAGCTCTTCTCGTAAGAGCCGTCCTTATAACCGGGGAAGCTGTTGCTCATGGCCGGCTTATAGGCCAGGTTGTCGGTCGTCTCGCCCGGCGCGGCCTGCTTGCTCGGGTTGCCGTTCGGCATGACGACGATCATCGGCTCGATCTTGCCCTCGGCGATCAGGTTGTCCATGATCCGTGCCGTACGGCCCAACTCGAGCCAGGCATTCTCGTCGCCGCCGCTGCCATGCAAGAGATAGAGCACCGGATACGACTGGAGATTCTTCTCGTAGAAAGGCGGCGTATAGACATTCAGCCGACGGTCGGCGCCCAGGATATCCGAATGATACCAGGTCGAGGTGACGCTGCCATGAGGCACGTCGCGCACCTGGTAATAATCGCCATTCCCGCCATTGATATAGAACTGGCTGAAGAGGTTGCCCACGTCGCGGCAAGAGAATGGATTGTCGGGGGCGATATTCATCACGCCATCAATATCGATCCGATAGGTGTACATCTCGGATGGCAAGGGCGGCGTGGTATAGCTCCAGACGCCATCCTTGCCCTTTTTCAGCTCGCCTTTGCCGCCGTTGGCCTCCCAATCGCCCCGGATGGTGACCGATTTCGCCTTGGGCGCCTCGACATTGAAAGTAACACTCTTGTCCGCGTTGATGACGAGCGGCTCGACCTGGCTTTTCTTAAAGCCGACATTTTGTTGGGCGCCCAGGCACATCGGCAGCATGAGCGCCACGTAAAGCATC
Source organism: uncultured Parabacteroides sp. (assembly GCA_900552415.1). Lineage (GTDB taxonomy): Bacteria > Bacteroidota > Bacteroidia > Bacteroidales > Tannerellaceae > Parabacteroides > Parabacteroides intestinipullorum. Next base: position 4,843 of record USAD01000156.1, on the reverse strand, counting down.
AGTTTTTTCATGTTATTAGAGTTGTTATTTATGAATAAATAAATTTCTCGCTCTCCCCTCTAGCGGGCGATCACCACGACCCGGATCGGGCCATGCGCCCCAAAGACCAACGCCTGCTCGATGTCCGCCGTCTTGGATGGGCCAGACATGAATACGCCATAAGCGTAATCGGTCCCGTCGACACGGCGATAGGCCTCGTTCATGTTGTTGACCAGCCGCTCCTTGCGGATCAGGATGACCAAGGCGTTGGAGATGAAATAGGTGGCCTTGTACTTGAGCGTACAGGGAATCCACACCGCGCCATTCTCGGCCACGCCAAAATCGCCCTCGACGACCGCCAGGTCGGTGCCGTCCAGCTCACGCGGATCCGCCAGCCCGTCGGGGTTGAAGGTCGCACAATGAATCTCCGGCAGGTTCGACCCGATCCGTCGTGCCTCGGGGAAAAGCGCACGGATCGCCTCGTCGATATCCTGTCCCGCCTCAAGCAGGACAGCCTGGCCGCCCGCCGCCGCCAGGTTCGCCGAGAAAGCGGCCCACTTGTCGTCATAGGTGATCGCCTCGAAAGCGAGGTCGGGCATCTCGTGGCGCTTTCCGGTATTCTTCTTTATCTTAGCCAATATCTCCTCTTTACTGCTCATGATTACTTCACTTTATTTTTCTTCCACAACTCGTTAAACGACTCCTTGGCAAAAGTTGGCAACTCCCGTCCTTTTCCCCACGCGTTCAGGCTATTATAGAGCATAAAACGGGGCATGTGATTCGCCACGGGGGCAAATTTCAAGGCCGTGTTGAACAGGGCCGGCCGCTCCATCAGGAACTTCATGCCGCCCGACATCAGCTTCTTCTCCGGGTTGGCCTTGCCGATGCCATCGAGCGTCTGCCGCCACTTGTAGATCTGCTCGCCCAGGTCCACCTTCGCCGGGCAGACATTCGAGCACGACAGGCAGAGCGAGCAGGCGGAGACGTTGTCGGCATAAGCCTTCGGGTCTCTCAGCATCGCCAGGTTGATGCCGATCGGGCCGGGAATGAAATAGGTGTAGGAATAGCCACCACTCCGGCGATAGACCGGACAGGTGTTCATGCACTCGCCACAACGGATGCAATTCAGGGTCTTGACGTGATCGGGCATCGCCAGGATATCGCTTCGGCCATTATCCACGATGATGATGTGGAACTCCTGCCCGTTCAGCGGCTTGCGATAGTGCGAGGTGTAAGAGGTGATGGGTTGTCCCGTGCCGGAGCGGGCCAGAAGGCGGGTGAAGACGCCCAGCGACTCCAGGTTCGGCACGATCTTCTCCATACCGAAGGTGGCGATATGCACCTTCGGGAACGAGGTTCCCATATCGGCGTTGCCCTCGTTGGTGCAGACGACGATCTCGCCCGTCGAGGCCACCGCGAAATTGGCGCCGGTCATGGCGATATCGGCATGCAGGAATTTCTCGCGCAGGTTCTTGCGGGCGGCATGCGTCAGGTAGGTCGGATCGACGTTTCCTTTCTCCGTGCCCATCTCCCGCTCCATCATCTCGCTGATCTGTTCCCGCTTGATGTGGATCGCCGGCAAGACGATATGGCTTGGCAGGAGATGCATCAATTGCAGGATCCGCTCGCCCAGGTCGCTCTCGACCACGTCGATGCCGCGCTCCATCAGGTACTTGTTCATGTGGCACTCCTCGGTCAGCATGGACTTGCTCTTGATCAGGTTGGCGGCGCCGTGCCGGCTGAGGATCTCGTGAACGATCCGGTTGTGCTCGTCGGCGTCTTTCGCCCAATGGACGATCGCGCCGTTGGCGACGGCGTTCCGCTCGAACTCCTCCAGCAGGCTGTCGAGGTGGCTGTTCGAGTAAAGCTTGATCTCCGAGGCCAAGTCGCGGAGATGCTCCCATTCCGGGAGCGAGTGGCTCATCTTGTCTCTTTTCTGGCGGACCATCCATAAGGTCTCGTCGTGCCAAACGGCCTGTTTCTTATTCTCGAGGAAACGGGCCGCCGCTAAAGAATGTTTTGTGCTCATAGTCCGGTCGCTAAAATTTGAACAATATGAATCGTCTTTATCGGCAGGTGCTCGCGCTTGATCACCCCTTCCATGTGCATCAGGCAGGAGCTATCGGCACCCGTGATATACTCGGCGCCCGTACTCATGTGATCCCGCACCTTATCGCGGCCCATGCAAGCGGAGACCTCGGGCTCCTCGACCGAGAACATTCCGCCGAAGCCGCAACACTCGTCGACCCGCTTGGGCTCGAAGACCTCGATGCCCTTGACGAGCGAGAGCAGGTCGCGCAGCTTGGAATAATAGGGCACGTTGCGCTCGCTCGGCGACGAGAGTCCCAGCTCGCGCACGCCGTGACAGCTGTTATGCAGGCTCACCTTATGCGGGAAGACGGCCGGCAACGAGGCCGGTTTCACCACGTCGTGAATGAACTCGCAGATGTCGTAAATCTTCTGGCTGTTCTGGCACACGTGATGGCTCTTCTCCAGGATATGCGGATGATTCTCCTTCACGAAGGCGACACAGCTGGCGGAAGGGCCGACCACATAGTCGAACGACCGGAACAGCTCCTCCATCCTGATCGCCATGCGTGTAGCCTCGTCCTCAAAGCCGGCGTTGGCCATCGGTTGTCCGCAACAGGTCTGGTCGAGCGGATAATCCACATCGACCCCCAGATGCTTCAGCAATTTATAAGAAGCGACTCCCACCTCGGGATAGATCGCGTTGATGTAACAAGGAATAAACAGACCTACTTTCATAATGAACTAGATAATCTTGTCTAAAACAACATTTCGCTCCCGGTTTCACTTGGCGCGCACCCGGCTCAAGGTCTCCGGCGTCATCAACAGGTACGAGGCGATATAGGCCAACGGTGCCCGCTTGATGATCTCGGGTTGCTCCTTCAGCAACCGGGCATAGCGCTCATTGGCGGTCTCGAAACGGACCATGTCCATCTTCCGTTGCGAGAGGATGAGCGACTGCTCCAGCTGGAAACGATAGAACCGGCCGATCTCAAGACTCTGGTCGGCCAATTCTATGAAGCGATCGTGTGGAAGGCCATACAGGATCGTCGGCTCGATCGCCTCCACCAATATCTCCGAAGGAACTTTCCGCAAGAAGCTCTCGATGCAGAAGAAGAAGGAGTTCTCGTAGGCGAAGTGTTCCGTCAGGTCCTTGTTGTTCTTGAAATAGAACTGGCGAACCATTCCCTTATAGATGAAACACATCTGATCCTGAACCTCTCCTTTCTGCCTGAAGAGCGTGTTTTTCTTCAATTCCGTACGGACCAATATTGAGGCGATCTTCTCCTTCGCTTCCGCGTTCAGCGGATAATAGATTGAGGAAATCCGATCGGCGATGCCTGCTGGTGTATCCATATATTTCTCTTGTTTAATTGATTATTTATACTCTTGCCAACTCTTGATACAAATGTCGTCCATACTCATCGTACAGAAGGCCTTGATGAACGCGCTCGCCAGGCGGGCGTTCGTGATCAACGGGATATTCAGGTCGATCGCCGCCCGACGGATCTTATAACCGTTATCGAGCTCGCCCGCCGACAGGTCGCGCGGGATATTGACCACCATGTCGATCTTGCGCTCATGCAGCATGTCCAACGCTTGCGGCTTGCCCGCCTCGCTCGGCCAGTAGACCAAGGTGCTCGGGATATTGTTCTCGGCCAGGAAGCGGTGCGTACCGCCCGTCGCGAACAGGTTGTAGCCCTTGTCGGCCAAAAGCTTGGCGGCGTCGAGCATGGCCACCTTCTGCTTCGGCGTACCGGTCGACAGGAGGATATTCTTCTCCGGGATCCGCTGTCCAACAGCGAGCATACTGGTCAGGACCGCCTCCGACACGTCGTCGCCCAAGCAACCGACCTCGCCGGTCGATGCCATATCGACGCCCAAGACCGGATCGGCCTTCTGCAAACGGTTGAAAGAGAATTGCGACGCCTTGATTCCGACATAATCCAGGTCGAACTCGTTCTTGTTCGGCTTCTCGACCGGCAAGCCCAGCATGATGCGGGTCGCCAGCTCGATAAAGTTGATCTTGAGCACCTTGCTCACGAACGGGAACGAGCGGCTGGCGCGCAGGTTACACTCGATCACCTTGATCTCGTTTCCTTTCGCCAGATATTGGATATTGAACGGACCGGAGATATTCAGCTCCTTGGCGATCTGCTTACTGATGCGCTTGATGCGTCGAACGGTCTCGACATAGAGCTTCTGGGCCGGGAACTGGATCGTCGCGTCGCCCGAGTGAACACCGGCGAACTCGATGTGCTCGCTGATGGCGTACATGACGATCTCACCATGATCGGCAACAGCGTCCATCTCCACCTCCTTGGCATGCTCGATGAACTGGCTCACCACAACCGGATGTTTCTTAGAGACATTCGCGGCCAACTTCAAGAATCGCTCCAACTCCTCCTGGTTCGAGCAGACATTCATCGCCGCGCCACTCAACACATAACTTGGACGCACCAGTACGGGGAAACCGACCTCTTCAATGAACTTGTTGATATCGTCCATCGACGAGAGTTCTTTCCAACGCGGCTGGTCGACACCGATGCGGTCGAGCATAGCCGAGAACTTCTCACGGTCTTCGGCATTGTCAATGCTCTTGGCCGAGGTTCCCAAGATATTGACGTGCTGCTCGTCGAGACGCATCGCCAGATTGTTCGGGATCTGGCCGCCGGTCGAGACGATGACGCCGTGCGGATTCTCCAGATCAAGGATATCCATCACCCGCTCGAAGGTCAGCTCATCGAAATAGAGGCGATCGCACATATCGTAGTCGGTCGAGACCGTCTCGGGATTATAGTTGATCATGACCGACCGCCAACCCTCCTTGCGGATC
>USAD01000155.1 GCA_900552415.1 uncultured Parabacteroides sp. | reverse complement strand
ACGGTAACGCGGATGGTGTGGTTCATAGGTCGTTGTTCTTTAGGATTCCAGAAAATAAGGCCCCGTCGCTAGCGATAGGCGTGAGCGACGGGGCCTGTTATCTTTATTTAAGTTGGTCGATCTCGTTGAGCCAGAGGGTTGCCATGGCATCACTCGGCATACGCCAGTCGCCTCGGGGCGAGAGGGTGATGGAGCCGACCTTCGGGCCGTCGGGCAGGCAGCTGCGCTTGAACTGCTGCTGGAAGAAGCGGCGGAAGAAGGTGCGCAGCCAGTGATGGATGGTCGCCGTGTCGTAGCTTCCGGCGAACGCCTTTTGGGCCAGGAAATAGATCTTCGCCGGGCTTGCCCCGAAACGGAGGAAGTGATAGAGGAAGAAGTCGTGCAACTCGTAGGGGCCGACCAGGTCTTCCGTCTTCTGGCGGATGTTGCCCTGCTCGTCGGCGGGGATCAGCTCCGGGCTGATCGGCGTATCGACGATGTCGAGCAGCGTGGCTTTCGATTGCTCGTCGACCTTGTGGTTGGCGACCCATTCCACGAGGTATTTCACCAGTGTCTTGGGGATGCTGCCATTCACGCCATACATCGACATGTGGTCGCCGTTGTAGGTTGCCCAGCCGAGCGCCAGCTCCGAGAGGTCGCCCGTGCCGATCACGAGACCGTTCGCCTGGTTCGCCACGTCCATCAGGATCTGGGTCCGCTCGCGGGCCTGGCTGTTCTCGTAGGTGACGTCGTGGTTGTCCATGTCGTGATTGATGTCCTTGAAATGCTGCACGCAGGCCTCCTTGATGGAGATCTCACGCAACGTGACGCCCAGCGAGCGGATCAGGCTGACGGCGTTGTTGTAGGTACGGCCCGTCGTGCCGAAGCCGGGCATCGTGATGCCGATGATCCGGTCGCGCGGGATCTGGAGCGCGTCGAAGGTCATGGCCGTCACCAGCAGCGCCAGGGTGGAGTCGAGGCCTCCAGAGATGCCCACGACCGCCGTCTGGGCATGGGTGTGGACAAGCCGCTTGGCCAGTCCCGATACCTGGATCTGGAAGATCTCCTCGCACCGCTCGGCGAGCGCGTCGCCCGATGGGGTGAAGGGGTGCGGATCGATCCGGCGGGTCAGCTCGACCGGCCGGTTGGGCAGGTGGAACTGGACGATCGTCCCGTAGTCCATGCGATAGTTCGAGCAGCCTTGCATGAAGCTGGTGTTCACCCGGCGGTCGTTCTGCAGGTTCTGCAGGTCGATCTCGCTGATGACCAGCTGCTCGCGCATCGTGAAGCGCTCCGACTCGTTGAGGATGATGCCATTCTCGGCGATGATGCCATTACCGGCGAAGACCAGGTCGGTACTTGATTCGCCGAAGCCCGCCGAGGCATAGATGTAGCCGGCGATACAACGGCCCGACTGCTGGGCGATGAGCGACCGCAGGTAATGGTGCTTGCCGATCAGCTCGTTGCTGGCCGACAGGTTGAAGATGAGGTTGGCGCCCAGCATGGCCAGCTCGGAGCTGGGTGGAATGGGCACCCACAGGTCCTCGCAGATCTCGATGCCGACACGGGCCTCGCCGTTCTCGAGGATCAGGTAGCAATCCAGCGGCACCTCGCGGCCGCCGATCGTGATCATCGATTGTTGCAGGCGGGCGGCCGGCGTGAACCAGCGCTCTTCCTGGAACTCCTTGTAGGCGGGCAGGTAGCTCTTGGGCACTACGCCGAGGATCTCGCCCTTCTGGATGGCGACGGCGGCGTTGATCAGTTGGCTGCCGGACACCAACGGGCAGCCGACGATGATCATCAGGTTCAGGCCGGCGGTTCGGCTCACCAGCTCGAGGAGCGCCCGTTCGGCCTCGCGCAGCAGGATCTCGTGCGAGAAGAGGTCCATGCAGGTATAGGCCGTCACCGCCAGCTCGGGGAAAGCGATGATCTGTACCCCTTTCTCTTCGGCCTCGCGGGCCATCTTCTCGATCTCTTGGGTATTGTAAAAGCAGTCGGCCACCCGCACGTTGGGGACGGCCGCCGCGACTTTGATAAATCCGTAATTCATGTCTTGACTGTTTGTTTTGATGCGCCCAAAGTTAAGGATTATTATCGGGATTCGCCGTATCCCGGGGTGTAATCCCATCTTGTCCGTGCGCCTTTCTTGGGTGGCTCTTCCGCATGCCGCTATCTTATGACTAAAACAGTCTTGTTGGCTATCGCATTCTGGTATTCTATAACCAATATAGTTATATTGGCTATCGCATTCTGTTATTTTATAACTAATATAGCTATATCGGCTATGACATTCTGATATTTTATAACTAATATAGTTATATCGGCTATAAGAAGCCAACCCTTAATTCCCGGTCAGCCCGGCGGCAAAAAAGGGAGAGGTACGCCTCGCGGCCATCTCTCCCCCGAACACAAAACAATCAACAAAAACTTATGTCTGATCGAGCTTAACGTATAAATAATAACTCCCTGTATTTTGGTAATGTCCACATCTGGTCGTCGACTACCAACTCCAGCTTGTCGATATGGTAGCGGATCGCCTCCATCATCGGCACGATCTGGTCGTGGTAAGCGATGGCCTTCTCACGCTCGCTCTCGATCTTGTTGGCGACCTTGCGGGCGTTGATCATCTCGTCTACCTTCTCCTTGATGAAGATGGTGCGGTTGGCGATATCCTCGATGATCTCCATGTTTTTCGACGAGAGATGAGCGGCCTTGTCCGCCGGGAAGAGATCGCGCATCTTGTAGACGTTGTCGATCAACTCCGACTGGTATTTCGTGGCGATCGGGATGATGTGGTTCATGGCCAGGTCGCCCAGTACGCGGGCCTCGATCTGGATCTTCTTCGTGTACATCTCCCACTTGACCTCGTTGCGGGCCTCCAACTCCTTGCGGGTCATGACGCCAGTCGACTCGAACATCTTTACGCTGCTCTCGCGCAGGTAAGCGTCGAAGATGAGGGGCACGCTGGTCTCGCAGTCGAGGCCACGGCGAGCCGCTTCCTCTTTCCACTCGTCGCTGTAACCGTTGCCGTCGAAATGGATCGCCTTGCAACTCTTGATCTCCTCGCGAAGAACCTCGACGATGGCGGCGAACTTCTCCTTGCCTTCGGCGATCTTAGCGTCGACCGCCTGCTTGAAGAGGGTAAGCTGCTCGGCCACGGCGGCGTTGAGTACCAGCATGGCCGCGGCACAGTTGGCTGATGAGCCGACGGCGCGGAACTCGAAGCGGTTGCCGGTGAAGGCGAAAGGCGAGGTCCGGTTGCGGTCCGTGTTGTCGATCAGCAACTCGGGGATGCGGGCGATATCGAGCTTCATGCCCTGCTTGCCGGCGAGGACGAAACTCTCTGCGTCGCTGTGCTCCAGATGATCGAGCACTTGCGAGAGCTGAGCGCCCAGGAAGCTGGAGATGATGGCTGGCGGTGCCTCGTTGGCGCCCAGACGGTGCGCGTTGGTCGCGCTCGAGATGCTGGCCTTCAACAGGGCATTGTGCGTATAAACGGCCTTCAGTACGTTGACGATGAAGGTGACGAAGCGGAGGTTATCCTCGGGTGTCTTGCCGGGACCCATCAGCAGGATGCCGGTGTCGGTACCGAGCGACCAGTTGTTGTGCTTACCCGAACCGTTGACGCCCTTGAAGGGTTTCTCGTGCAACAGGACACGGAAGCCGTGCTTGCGCGAGATCTTCCGCATCAGGGCCATGATAAGCAGGTTGTGGTCGTTGGCCAGGTTACACTCCTCGAAGATAGGAGCAAGCTCGAACTGGTTGGGCGCGACCTCGTTGTGACGGGTCTTGACAGGGATACCCAGGCGGAGCGCCTCGATCTCCAGCTCTTTCATGAACTCGAGGACACGGGTCGGGATAGCGCCGAAGTAGTGATCCTCAAGCTGCTGGTTTTTCGAGCTCTCGTGGCCCATCAGCGTGCGGCCCGTCATTAAAAGGTCCGGACGTGCGGCATACAAGCCCTCGTCGACCAGGAAATATTCCTGCTCCCAACCCAGATAAGCATAAACCTTCTTGACGTCGGGGTTGAAGTAGTGGCAAACATCGACCGCCGCCTTGTTGACCGCCTCGAGCGCTTTCAGGAGCGGCGCCTTGTAGTCGAGCGACTCGCCCGTATAGGCGATGAAGATGGTCGGGATACAGAGCGTATCGCCGATGATGAAGGCCGGAGAGGAGGGATCCCAGGCGGAATAGCCGCGCGCCTCGAACGTGTTGCGGATACCGCCGTTAGGGAAGCTTGAGGCGTCGGGCTCCTGCTGGATCAGCAGCTTGCCGTCGAATTCCTCAATGACGCCGCCCTTGCCATCGTGCTCGACGAAGGCGTCGTGCTTCTCTGCCGTGCCCTCTGTCAAGGGATGGAACCAGTGCGTATAGTGCGTCGCGCCTTTCTCAAGGGCCCATTTCTTCATGCCGGCGGCGACGGCGTCGGCCGTTTCCCTGTCGAGGGGTGAGCCATTGTCGATCGAGTCGACCAGACGCTCGAACGCTTTGCCAGGAAGATACTTGAACATCTTCTCGCGGTTAAAGACCAACTCGCCGAAATATTCGGACGGCCTTTTCTCAGGAGCGGGTATCTCGACCGCTTTTTTCTCGAAGGCCGACTCAACAACCCGAAATCTTAATTTTGCCATAATACCTTTATTTATAATGGTTCGTTGAATGGATTTATTGTTCTCGTCCGGTTATCTGCCCATCCATCGCCGGATGCGCTCGACGCCCTCGACCGTATCGTCGCGGTCGCCAAAGGCGGTAAGCCGCAAATAACCTTCGCCACTTGGCCCGAAACCGACGCCCGGCGTCCCGACAACCCGTGCCTCGTAGAGCAGCTTGTCGAAGAATTTCCAGGAGGTCAGTCCGTTGGGCGCCTTAACCCACAGGTAGGGCGCGTTGTCGCCGCCATAGACGGTGAGGCCACTCTTTGTCAGCCCCTCTTTCATGATCCGGGCGTTGGTCATGTAATAGTCGATAGTTGCCTTGATCTGCGCCTTGCCCTCGGGTGTGTAGATCGCCTCGGCACCCCGTTGGGTGATGTAGCTCGTGCCGTTGAACTTGGTGCATTGCCTGCGGTTCCAGAGTTTGTTGAGGAAAGCTTTCCGCCCGTCGAGCGTGTAGCCCTCCAATTCTTTGGGGACGATGGTGTAGCCACACCTTACGCCCGTGAAGCCAGCCGTCTTGGAGAAGCTCCGGAATTCGATCGCCACCTTCTTGGCTCCCTTGATCTCGTAGATGGAATGAGGAATGGCGGGATCCTGGATGTAGGCCTCATACGCGGAGTCGTACATGATGATCGCGTCGTTCGCCAAGGCGTAGTTGACCCATTTCTTGAGCTCCTCCTTGCTGAGGGTCGTTCCGGTCGGGTTATTTGGATAGCAAAGGTAGATGATGTCGACGCGGCGGCTGGGCAGGCTCGGGATGAAGTTGTTCTCGGCCGTGCAGGGGATATAGACGATATCGCTCCAACGGTCGTCGACCAGCGTGCCCGTACGTCCGCTCATGACGTTCGCGTCGATATAGACCGGATAGACCGGATCGGTGACGCCGATACTGTTGTCGTGCCGGAGGATATCACCGATGTTGCCGCAATCGCTCTTGGCGCCATCGCTGATAAAGACCTCGCCCGGTTCGATCGTGACGCCCCGGCTGGCATAGTCGTGTTTTATAATCGTGTCTATTAGGAATGAATATCCTTGCTCTGGCCCGTAGCCGTGGAAAGTTTCCTTGTGGGCCATCTCGTCAACGGCCTTGTGCATTGCCTCGATAACGGCTGGGGCCAGAGGCTGGGTGACATCGCCGATGCCCATCCGGATGATCTTCTCCTTGGGGTGGGTTACCTTGAAGGTGTTGACCTTTTTCGCGATGTCGGAGAATAAGTAGCTGTTTTGTAGTTTTAGGAAATGTTCGTTGATTAATGCCATATTGTTAATTGTTTTATGTGTTGTTGCTTTTTCATATCTCGATGGTTCCCTCAAAAACATTGACCGCCTCGCCGGTCATCAGGACGGCTTCACCTTCCCATTCGATCGTTAGTGGCCCGCCGTCCATGATCACTCGTGTTTTCGGTTCGGCCTTGCCGTGCAGGATACTCGCCACGGCAGTAGCACAGGCGCCCGTACCGCAGGCTTGCGTGATGCCGGATCCCCGTTCCCAGACCCGCATCCGGATTTCTGTTGGACTCAGGATCTGTGCGAACTCGACGTTTACCCGATCCGGAAAAGCGGGATGATGCTCAATCGCCGGTCCGATAGTGGGAAGATCTATCGTCGAGAGATCGTCGACGAGAATGACAAAATGGGGATTGCCCATCGAGAGGGAAGTGCCCGTGAAAGGGCCATAAGCGGTTTCTATACTCAAGTTTGTATCGATAATTTTCGGTTTCCCCATATTAACAGTTACCGTGTCGACTTTGTTGGTGTCGTTGACGTGTAACCTCAATTTCTTGATGCCCGACAAGGTATCGAGCGTAATCTCTTTCTTGTTTGTCAGTCCCTTATCGTAAACAAATTTGCCGATGCATCGGGAGGCGTTGCCACACATCCGGGCTTCCGAACCGTCGGCGTTGAAGATGCGCATGCCGAAATCCGCCTTGTCGGACGGGCAGATCAAAACTAACCCGTCGGAACCGATTCCCGTATGGGGCTTGCTCCATCGGATGGCGATTTGTTCCGGTTTTTCGATGGCGCTTCGGGTCGTGTCCACGTAAATGTAGTCGTTGCCTGCGCCATGCATTTTTGAAAAGGGAATAAGTCTTGTCGTTTTAATGCGTATTTTTTAATTATGCTTTCTTTTTGTCTTATCGATATGCAAATGTATTGCTATTTTGTAATAATTGATACAAACTTATTCCTAATGTAAGCTATA
>USAD01000154.1 GCA_900552415.1 uncultured Parabacteroides sp. | reverse complement strand
AAGGCGCGCGCGCCCTCCTCGTCGCGGCCCTGCGGACGGCCGAAGTAGATGCCGCCCGTGAGTTCGCGCACGCAGATGAAATCCGTGCCGCGGACCACCTCCGCCTTGAGCGGCGAACGGTCGGCCAGGGCGTCGAACAGCGCCACCGGACGCAGGTTGGCGAAGAGCCCCAGGGCCTTGCGCATACGCAGCAACCCCTGTTCGGGACGAACCTTCGCTTTGGGGTTGTTGTCGTATTTGGGATCTCCGATGGCGCCGAACAGCACGGCGTCGGCCTCGCGGCAGATGCAGTGGGTCGTGTCGGGGTAGGGATTGCCGGTGGCGTCGATCGCCGCGGCGCCTACCAGCGCCTCGGTGTAGCGGATGCGGTGGCCGAATTTCGCCGCCGTGCGGTCGAGTACTTTCGTGGCCTCGGCAATGATCTCGGGGCCGATGCCGTCGCCGGCTAAAAGGGCTATGATAACATCCATGGTCGTAGTATGATGGTTCGATTATGTTCAGCATTTTGATCGTCGCCTTGATGGCGGCTTCGGTTTGGTCGGCATCCAGCCCGCGGGTCTTGAACTCCTTGCCGCCCGTCTCCCACGTGATGATCGTCTGCACGAAGGCATCGGTTCGTCCGCCGGGCGGGGTCGAGACGGTGTAGTTGCGCAGCATCGGGAACTCGCGGCCGAGCTGGTGCTTGTAGATCTGCCTGAGCGCCCGCATGAAGGCGTCGTACTGGCCGTCGCCGACCGAGGTCTGCTCGTATTCGCAGCCGTTGATCTCGATCTTGAGCGTAGCGGCCGGGTGCAGCCCCTGTGCCAGCGACAGGCTGTAATTGAGTATCCGCACGGGGTTTTCGACCTGGTCGTAGCGCAGTACGTCGGCGATGATGTAGGGCAGGTCTTCGGCCGTCACCAGCTCCTTCTTGTCGCTCTGCAGCGTGTAGCGGAACACGTCCGACAGCTTGTTGAGGAAAGCCAGGGTTTTCTCCTCATCCTTCTTACGGATTAAGGCGGAGAGGCTATTTAACGAATTGAAAAAAAAATGGGGATTGATCTGGTTGGCCAAAGCCTCACAACGGCTGCGCTGGTTTTCCGCCTGAAGGCGCTCAATCTCCAACTCCCGACGATGCCGTTCCATATAGAGCGCCATGATATGCCCGAAAAAGAGACTGAACACGAAAACCACCAAAAACTGTACATAAACAGAATAACGTGTACAATCAATTTTAGATACATCAAAAAGCTTACAAATCAAGGCAAAAAGCAGGTAAGAACCGGCCACGATCGCGAAATTACCCCAAAACCGTTTCCAGAAAGAGAAATATTTAAGTCCTCGCAGGTTGAACTCCAACAATACCCAAATGACACCAATGAAGAACAACAACCTGAACAGGTACGCCCCATAGATATTCATGTATTCCGACTCATCATAAAAAGTCATCTCCCATGGGATACAAATCAGGTTTGAGAAGGTCACCAAAAAAGCGCCGATCACGCTAAATACCCCTAATTTAATTTGTGTATGATGATATAACCACTCCATGCTTTTCCTCCCTTTTATTTTCTACCTCATACAAAGAAACGAATATTTTACCTCTATTATAATGGGGGAAAGATCCAAAACGAAAAAAATGGCCTCAAGACGAAAAAAGATCCCTATTCGTCTCCCTTTATGTCATTCACCGTACTCGCACGCATCCACATCAGGTGCCGATTCCAGTCCCCTGCGGAAAGTACTGCAGTCCGATGCGGAAAGTACTCCAGTACTTCCCGGAGAGTACTGGAGTACTTTCCGAACGGTACTGGCCATATGTTCGGTTAAAAAAACTATTTTCGCAAAAAGAACCGACAAACATGTCACATTTCCTCTTGAAGCTCGTCCTATATATGAATGCCGCCAATTGACGCGTCGGGCAGGCTTTCGATGAAAAAACATGTTCAATTAAAAACTCAGAAAATGATGAAACGATTAATGATCTTAATCCTGCTTCTTCTCCCGCTCCAATACGGAAAAGGACAAAACCTGGAGCAGTTTTTTCGCACATATCACAAGGAACAAGGTGTTGATGCCATCCACATCGGCAATATCACCATGAAACTGGCAGGCCTGTTTACCGAAACCCTTGGCGTCAATGGTATTGAAATCCTGGATCTCGGAGAGGCCACTGAGACCTTACGTCAACGGTTCCAGGATGAGGTCAAATCATTCAAGGATCCGGAATTCGAGACTTTATTGACCGAAAACGATAAAGAGGATCATACCAAGATACTTGTCAAGATCAAGGACGAGATGATCCGCGAGCTGGTGATTTTCCAGACCGGAAGCGATTGCTCTTTTATTCGTATCAAGGGAAAAATCAAGCCATCCGACATCGAACAGGTGATTAAAGAGCAGGAAAAAGATGGAAATTGAGGCCTTCAAAGCGAAGTTTCTCCCTTTCCACCCCAAGCTCTATCGCATCGCCTACGCGCTGGTCAACCAAAAAGAGGAGGCCGAGGACCTGCTGCAAGAGACCTACATCCGCTTATGGAACAAACGGGATGAGCTGGAGGCGATCAACGCACCGGAAGCGTTCGCCATCACCATCCTCAAGCATCTTTGCCTCGACTACCTGAAATCGGCCAGGGCGAACCAGGGCGAAAGTGAGACATTGGAAACAATCCGGATCGAGACAGACGACTCGCCGGATCAACGGTTGGAAAAAAAGGAACAAATACAATATGTCCGGCACCTGATCAATCAACTGCCGGAAAAACAGAGAGAGGTCATCCGCTTACGCGGCATTCAAGATTGCTTGTTTGACGAGATTGAGGAGATAACCGGGCTGAGCCCGACAAATATAAGAACATTACTCTCGAGAGCCCGAAAGGCGATCCGGGAAAAATTAATCAAATGGAATGAACATCAAGGATAAAGATATTGATAAGTTAATCGACGAGGCTCTAAAAGAGGATCTCACCTTGCCGGAAGGCCTGTCTGAACGACTGGAACAGGCGATCGACCTGGCCGCCCGACAGGAGACAGGCGAAAGGGAAAAAGGCAAGAAAAATCTCAACGCCCGCTCCTACTGGCTCTATGCGATAAGCTCAGCCGCGGCCGCCCTGATCGCCGCCCTGTTCCTGATCTTTGATGAGCCGGCACGGCCAATCCATTTGACGGATACCTACAACGATCCGCACGAGGCAGCCATCGCCGCCCAACACGCGCTCGCCTTAATTTCCACCAATTTAAATAAAGGTTTACAAAAGGCAGATGAGGCCCAGAAAGAGTTTCAAAATGCCCAACAGATTATTAAAAAACAATTAGACAAGTAAAATCATGAAAACAAGTTATTTATATACATTACTTCTTTCTCTCTTCTTCGTAGCGACCGTCGCCGCTCAAACCAATAACGATGCCCTTTTCGATGGTGTCACTTCCGTTTACATCTCCAAAAAGATGTTCCAATTAATGCCCTCCATGGAGACCGCCGGCCTCAACCTGATCAACATGAAAGGCAAGATCGAATCGTTGCAAATACTCACGTGCGAGAATGAGTCGCTACAGGAACAGATGCGGAAGGATTTCAGCGGGTTGATCAAAAAAGAGCATGAGGAGCTGATGCGTGTCCGGGATGGGGAAAGTAAAATTACTTTTTATATCAAGCAAAAGGGAGAGTTGATCAATGAACTGATCATGTTATCAGACGATGAGAAAGAATTCTCGGTCATCCAATTGTTGGGACAGTTTACGTTACAGGATATTCAAGAAATCACCAAAGAGAAATAATTAATATATCTTTGTGATATGAAACAGGCAATTGTAAAACCTCACATATCACAAGATATCATGAAAAGAAACATTATTTCCCTTTTGGCCTTGCTCCTTCTCTCATCCGGATGGAATGACACAAAAGCGCAAGAGCCTCATACGATGGTTGTCGAAACAAACAAGCTCCAAGCACCTATCCAACCGACCATGTATGGCCACTTCTTCGAGGATATCAATTTTGGGGCGGATGGCGGACTCTACGCCGAATTAGTCAAGAACCGCTCATTCGAGTTCCCGCAAAACTTTATGGGATGGCGCGTATTCGGAAATGTTACCCTGATGGACGACGGACCTTTCGAACGGAACCCGCACTACGTCCGTCTCGGTAACCCAGGACACGCGCAAAAGCATACGGGTATCGAGAATGAGGGATTCTTCGGCATCGGCCTGAAAAAAGGCGAGCAATATCGTTTTACGGTCTGGACCCGCGGTGAGAACCAAAAGATCCGTGTGGAATTGATCGATAATGACACTATGGACGAGAGCCAGGTATTGACCTCCGGTGAGTTGACCATCAATAATAAGGAGTGGAAAAAGATGGAGCTGCTCCTTACCTCTCCCGTAACGATCGACAAGGCTCACCTGCGTCTATTCCTAACTTCCAAAGGAACGGTCGACCTGGAACATGTCTCCCTTTTCCCGGTCGATACCTGGAAAGGACATGAGAATGGCTTGCGGAAAGACCTGGTTCAGGCCCTGGCCGATACGAAACCGGGCATTTTCCGTTTCCCCGGTGGATGTATCGTGGAAGGTACCGATCTGCCAACCCGTTATAACTGGAAAAACAGCGTTGGCCCGGTTGAGAACCGACCACTCAACGAGAACCGTTGGCATTACTCTTTCCCACATCGTTTCTTCCCGGATTATTTCCAGACCTATGGCATGGGATTTTATGAAATGTTCCAGCTCTCCGAAGAGATTGGTGCCGAGCCGTTACCCGTCGTCAGCTGCGGACTGGCCTGTCAATTCCAAAACGATGACATGAGCGCTCACGTTTCGGTCGACCAATTGGACCCTTATATCCAGGATGCCTTAGACCTGATCGAGTTCGCCAACGGCGACACCAATACGAAATGGGGCAAACTGCGTGCGGAAATGGGCCATCCGGCACCATTCAACCTGAAGTTCATCGGTGTAGGCAATGAACAATGGGGACCGGAATATCCCGAACGATTAGCCCCGTTTGTCAAGGCCATCCGAGACAAATATCCCGACATCAAGATTATCGGCTCAGCGGGTCCCAACTCAGAAGGAAAAGATTTTGATTACCTCTGGCCGGAGATGAAACGGCTTAAGGTAGACCTGGTAGACGAACACTTCTATCGCCCCGAAAGCTGGTTCCTGGCTCAAGGTAATCGTTACGACCATTACGACCGGAAAGGGCCGAAAGTGTTCGCCGGCGAATACGCCTGTCATGGCGCTAATGGCAAGAAATGGAACCATTTTCATGCCTCACTTCTGGAAGCAGCGTTCATGACCAACCTGGAACGCAACGCTGATATCGTTCAGATGGCAACCTACGCGCCGCTTTTGGCCCATGTGGAGGGCTGGCAATGGCGACCGGACTTGATTTGGTTCGATAACCTGCGTTCTGTTCGTTCCTGCAGCTATTACGTACAACAACTGTATGGAACCAACAAGGGCACACATGTTATCCCGTTGACCATGGACAAGAAACCGGTCAGCGGCCAAGAGGGGCAAGATGGCCTCTTTGCCAGCGCCGTTTGGGATGAGAACGAGCAAAGCTACATCGTAAAGGTGATCAATACCTCTACGGAGAAACAACCTTTACGGATCGAGTTCAAGGGATTGAAAAAGAAAGAGCAGCTGACTGACGGCTCCACTCTCTCACTTCATTCAGACAATCCAGATGCCGATAATACGCTCGATCATCCAAACACGATTGTTCCCCAAAAAGGAACCATTACGATTAATGGCCATATGCTTGATACGACCATCGAGCCGATGACCTTCATGATCTACCGCTTCAAGAAATCAATAACACGATAAACAGTATATTTATATAGTAATATCTTAAAACTTAAATTATCATGATGAAACCTCTATTTCCTTTAATAATCTCCTTGCTCGCTTTCGGAGGAGGTCTCTATGCCCAAAATTTCCAGCTGAACAAATCCGGCTATTTCCAAGACAAGGGTGTCGACGTCATGGCATTTGACGACATTTATCCCGAAGGGCATCAAGGAGGCGTCAGCCTGATCATGCACGGTCATCGGATCGCCACGAATGGCGATATCCGTCTTGAGGAGACACCAGGTCAGTGGCAACCGGTGCCCAAGCAACGTGAACGCATTGCCGATCCCCAAACGGGAACCATCAAAACTTACCTGAGTTATCCCGACTCATCACGCCACATGACAGGTTTCAACCCCATGATCTATCCTGATCTCCATTTTAACTATGAGGTGATCACAAAGGCGGAAGGTAACGCCATTCGGGTGACAGTCAACCTGGATCGTCCGATCCCTTCTGAATATATCGGGAAAGTAGGTTTCAACCTGGAGCTGTTTCCTGGCATCCTATTTGGAAAACCTTGGTTGATGGACCAGCAAGGAGGTATTTTTCCTCGACAAGCGAACGGCCCGACGCTTGAGAGCCGTTCGAATGCTACCCGATCATGGGATTACATCCATTCGGATAAATCCATCGACAAACAGGCCAATAAGGATATTCTTGGCCGTCAAGGAGATTACAATCCCATCGTAGCCGACGACATTGTTTCCGCTCCCTATTCAACGGGCCATACTTTTACGGTATGCCCTGATGATCCTTTGTTAAGATTCACTGTCCATTCCGAAGGCTCGGAACTGAAACTGTATGACGGCCGGATGAACCATAACAACGGCTGGTTTGTCTTACGGGCGGAAATACCTGCCGGAGCCACAAAAGAGGCAATCAATTGGTTAATTACTCCCAACGTCGTTCAGGACTGGATTTATGAACCTGTTGTTCAAACATCGCAAGTGGGTTATCATCCCAACCAACCTAAGAAAGCGATCATTGAGATCGACAAGCGGGATAACCAGATCCAAAAGGCCCAACTCTATCGCCTGACTTCCAATGGTAAGGAATTGGCCATGGAGAAACA
>USAD01000153.1 GCA_900552415.1 uncultured Parabacteroides sp. | reverse complement strand
AGAGTCCAAAAGTAGCAGAAAGCCCCCCAATAAACCGTGAACAGCGTTCACAATTACCGCAAACGCTGTTCACAAAATATATTTATCTAATAATCAAGAATTATAGTCTCAGGATAAACCTGTCGAAATCGTCGGCGCTTCCCTTGTCATCGAATATCTTCTCGTATAAACGTGTCCGGATATTGGGATGCTTCTCATATTCACTTATTTTTGAGAGCAAAAATATAAGTTGACCAATAGTAAGACAAGAATTCTATTACGCAAAAAATACGCATTTCAATCAACGTCTCACAAATTCAATATGAATTTATCAAAATCTTTCGCCTTGCCTTCTCCTTTCTTAAGCTTGAGTATTTTTTCATATAACCGTGAACGCTTAGAGGCTACGGCCTGTGGGCTACAATCAAAAATGGAGGCGATGCCATTAGGGGAAATGCCAATCTTGACCAGATAACACAGTTGTAAGTCCCGCTCCGTAATGGACAAGCAATAAGTTTGCAACAACGCCGTAAAATTGGGATAAGTCCGATCGATCGCCATTTGCAATTCCAGCCATTTATCGGAAGTCAAGACTCTATGATTTTGATTTTGGGGATTTGAGAAAAAGCGAAAAATTTCAGACGCTTTCAAAGAGTTCACTTGACGCTCTTGCTCATCTTGAATTTGTCGAAGCGTTTGTTCATGTTGTCTCAATCGTTCTTTCAGGTTAAGGATCAGTTCCTCGTCAGAAGACTTAACTTGCCGCAATTCGATTTTCAAATGAGTTATGGCTTCATTTAATAGAGATTCCTGTTTTTGCGATAATCGTTGAATCTGAAGTGCCCGTAATTTTAAGCTACGGGATTTCCGCCAATAGTAATTCACAATAAATACAAGAATTGCGGATACGAACAACAAAAGAAAACCAAGTAGCCAGCGAACGGACTGATGCCGGGCATTTGCGATTTGCAACCGTTGATTCACTATTTTCGTCTGTTGATAATTATATTTCTTAATAGCTTCCGCCTTTTTTAGCCCTAAGATACTATCCGAGCATACAGAAGCCAATCGTTCATAATGAAAAGCGGAACGAGGATTTATCGTGGAATCCATGTTCGCCAATAATTGGTAAATCTCTTTTTCCAAATAGATATTTTTATCCTCTTCGGCATTTAACGCCAATTGATAATAATGGCGTGCGGAATCCGGGTAAAACCGATATAGATAGATGTCTCCTATATTTTTGAGAATAATCGCGTTTCTTTTTTTATAATCTTCCGGCAGGCTCGAAAGTATTTTCCCCGATTCATCATAGTCTTGGCTCATATTGATGAGCATAGCGGCGAATTCTCCGGATATCGCATGAGCGACTGAACTATCCCGTACGACTAAAGCCAATCGGATCGCTTCCCTATACAATGATTCTACGCTATCTCTCCTGTTCTGCTCCAAATATAAACGGGCCTGATTCCGTAAGGTGTAAGATATCCCGACCGTATCATGATCCAATTCATAATATCGAGTCGCCTTTTTTACAGCTTCTAACGCTTCCGTATCAAGGTCTTGATACGCCAGAAGATAGCCGGTTTGTTCACAAATACGTCCTAGCATACCGAAGCGCTCACTTTCTTCTCCTGCCTCATACGCCTGGCGGAACGCCCGCAACGCCGCCAAGGGATCTTCCAAAGTACGATACACCCGACCTAACATATAATAGGCCTCCAGGCGTTTGTCCGCGTCCCCATGCCGGTCGTAATAGGCGACAATCCGCATAATCAGCGAGTCGGAGGTCTGATCGATATACAGCTTATCCTCGGCCCGCAGTTTCAGGAGGGCATGATACATCCGGGTCTCTTCCGCTTCCTTTCCGATCGTGGCATCCAGGGAGGATAAATAACAAAGCGCGCTGTCCGGTTGGTCCTCCAAGCAACGCGTCGCTTGCCTCATCGCCTCGGGGTAACGATCACGCGATGAACAAGCCGTAAGACAGCAAAAGAGGGTTATGAATATACAGAATATAGGTATATGGACGTTTTTCATCTTACGCGTGTGTTTATTAGTTTTCGACATTTATCTCTATGCTTACGGAGCCTAAAATTATAAAGATTTATTGTATGACAAATGATTCCCGAAGGAATTCGATTCGAAACAGGGAAATAGGATAAATTCCCCACAGAAACTTCCCCCCTTAGTTTAATTTAACTACAAATATTAGTTTTCAAACTATCTTTTATCGTTCTTTGCGATAAAGAACAATAAATAATCTATTAAAAAAGAAATCATACCATGGGAATCCTGCTCATCTATACGCTTAAATCGGCCTTCTGCCTGACGTTGCTCTACCTATTATATAAATGGGCACTGGCGGACGAGACCTTCTTCCGGCTGAACCGGGGCTTGCTGCTCGCCTTCTGGCCTTTGGCCCTCCTTTTGCCGGCCATCCCGCTACTCTTTGGAAAAGAGGCAATCACGACAGCCGCCCTGCCCGGAAATGAACTGGATACGGTCAATACCCTGATGACCACCCACGTGCCGCAGGGGAAATCCCTCGAACAGCTCTACAGGCTTTGGTTGCCGATGGCTTGCGTGGTCTATCTGGCAGGCGTTATCGCCGTGAGTGCCAACACACTTATCGCCTATTTCCGGCTCCGACACCTGATCCGGAGCGGGAGACGGATCGAGCAAGATGCTTTCCACCTCGTGCTGGTCGAGGAGGAGTTAGCCCCATTCAGCTGGATGCGCTATATTGTCATCTCCGAAAAGGATTATCGGGACAACCCAAAAGAGATCCTCGCCCACGAACGGGCACATATCCGGCACCATCACTCGTGGGACCTGATCCTGGCAGACGTGTTTATCGCCTGGCAATGGTTCAATCCGGCCGCCTGGCTGCTCAAGCGGGAAATGCGGGCGGTCCACGAGTATGAGGCCGACGACGCCGTGCTCTCCGCCGGGATCGAGGCCCGCTCCTACCAAATGTTGCTTATAAAAAAAGCTGTCGGCTCCAGTCGCTACACCTTAGCCAACAGCTTTAATCACAGTACACTTAAAAAACGTATCACTATGATGTTAAAAGAAAAGTCCAGTCCTTGGGCCCGGGCGAGGTATCTTTGCCTCGTTCCCTTGGCGGCCCTGTCGGTGGTGGCGATCGCCCATCCCGCCGTCACACGTGTATCCGATCGCCTGACAACGGTCAAAGTTACGGATTTATGGGCAATGTCCCAAGAAAAAGAACCGGAAGTGATGCCCCAATATCTCGGCGGCGAGAAAGAGTTCTATCGCTTTATGGCCATGCGCCTCAAATACCCGGTTCCGGCCCTCGAGGCGGAAAAGGAGGGGTTGGTCGATTGCACGATCACGATCGGGCAGGATGGCCAAGTAGGCCCTATCCAAGTCACGAAAAGCGCCGATCCGACTCTCGAGGCGGAGGTGATCCGCGTCTTGCGGCAAATGCCCGCATGGGAACCGGCCACGCTCGACGGGAAACCAACCGAAGCGCGTGTCCCCTTCAGCGTCCTGTTCCGGTTCGACGACAGCCAGCCGGGCCCCAACCCGGAGGCGCAAGTCATCGTCACCGGCTATCGTCCGGATAAAAAAACAGAAGATTAACCCTTAAAACTAAGAAGTCATGAAAAAAACAGGCATCATCGCTTGCTCAACGCTATTAGCGAGCTTGATGGGTTGCGGGAACAAGGAACAGGCAGCCCCGTGGACAAACATCGACCTCAGCGGCAGCATCCCCAAGGAGGAACGGATACTGCAAGACCTGTTTGAAGTCAAATACGTCGCCCTGGAGACGACCGACAGTTTCCTGACCAGAGGATTCATTGAGGCCGTCAGCCCGCACCTCCTGATCACATACGATTATGGTGAAGGCTGCCTCTCCCTGTTCGACCGGGCGACCGGCAAGGGCATCCGACAGATCAAACGCCAAGGGCAAGGACCTGAGGAATACGTCAGCCCATCCCACGTGGTCATCGACGAGAAACGGGAGGAGTTATTCGTCTCGGACTACTCCTTACGGAAAATCCTGGTCTACGACTTGAAGGGTAACTTCAAGCGTTCCTTCAAGACGATAGATGAGAACTATTACACGGAGCTTCTCGATTACGACGACGGCCACCTGCTGGCCTACAAGAAACCCGCCGGTCCGCACGACGAGAGCTCTTGCCACCTTCTCATCTCCAAGCAAGACGGCAGCCTGACCAAGGAGATCCGGTTCCCGATCGACCAGGTGGAGACACCGATCTTCACACATGGCGAACTGACCGCCACGCCCTTCTTCTACCTGACCGCCCCTTACGGCGATTGTTGGGCACTGACGGTCACCTCGTCGGACACGATTTATCGCTACGATGCCGATGGAAACGCAAGCCCGCTTATCGTACGTAGTCCCTCCATCCACGGGATGGACCCGCAAGTATTCCTCTACCCCACGATCCTGACCGACCGTTATTATTTTCTGAGGGCACAAAAGAAGGAATTCGACCTGGAGACCATGAAGGGATTCCCGACCCAGATGCTGCTTTACGACACGCGGGAGAAGAGGCTTGTCGAATATACGTTGACCAACGCGGATATGGAAGATGGGCCGGACATCGACCTCTACAGCGTCATGCCCAAGGGAAAGGAGGTGTTGGCCTGCCTCACCCTCCAGGCGCCCGACCTGGTAGAGGCCCGTGAGGCCGGGAAACTCAAGGGCGAGCTCCAACGCGTCGCCAACCGGCTCGACGAGGAATCCAACCCGGTGATCGCCCTGCTCAAGGAGAAGCGACAATAACCCATTGCCGCATCCACAAAAAGAATATATACTGCATCCGCCAGAGAATATATACTGACTTCGCAAAGAATATATACTTACTTTGCCAATGAATATATACTGACTTTGCCAGAGGAGATATCTTCTTTCGCCAGAGGAGATATCTCCTTTTCCCTTTGAAGTTACGCGCCGCGCTTTCACGCTCACCTTTATGCCACCACGACCTGAAGCAGCGAAAGGAATCTATCGCTTTTCTTTCAAATCATGACGATCTATAAAAGTTTTTGCTAACTTTGCCAAGCCATATCATTATGAAAGCACTAATGGGATTATTTCATGAATACATTCCAAAAGATATGTATTTTAGAGACATAACGTAAGAAAAAGCAATAGATGAAAAGAAAAAAGAAAATTATCCTTTTAGCGTTGTTTGTTGCTGCCACAATAGGCGTAACCAAGGCATACGCACAGAAAACAAACGAACCGGACAGTGTTGAAATCCACCTGCGCTCACTCTACACAAAGCGTGAAGTCATGATTCCCATGCGTGACGGCATTTCACTTTACACCGCTATCTACGAGCCAAAGAACAACCAGGAGAAGCATCCGATCCTGATGAACAGGACCCCGTATTCATGCGCCCCTTATGGCGAAAAGTTCCGTGGTTCTTTGCGCGGGACGTTGAAGAACTACGTCGACAACAACTATATCCTGGTGTTCCAGGACGTTCGCGGACGATACAAGAGCGAAGGTGAATTTGTCCAGGTGCGCCCACTAAACAAAAACAAGAAAAACAAGAACGATATCGATGAAGGGACTGACACATACGACACGATTGAATGGCTTATCCACAACACAAAAAATAACAACGGAAATGTTGGCGCATGGGGAATAAGCTACGACGGATTCTATGCGACAATGGCAGCATCGTCTGCCCATCCGGCACTGAAAGCCGTTTCACCTCAGGGACCAGTGACGGACTGGTTCCGCGGAGACGACCGTCATCACAACGGAGCATTCACGCTTCTGCAGACAACAAACTTCCTGCCCAGTCTTAAAGGGCGCAACATTGGTGTCGGCGTGATCAAACAGATCGTAAAGAATGATGTTTACACCGACTTCCTTTCCATCGGCACATTCAAGGATATAAACAAGCTGGTAAACGACACAACCCCAACACTGTGGAATATGATCGCGGCTCATCCGAACTTTGATGAATTCTGGCAGGAACGCGATGCCCGCCGTTCATGCTATAATCTGAAACCGGCAATACTTGTTGTTGGCGGTCTGTTCGATTCCGAAGACTGCTATGGCGCATGGAACACCTATAAGGCAATAAAGGAACAGTCGCCCGAAACCGAACTTTATCTGGCTTTCGGCCCCTGGTGGCACGGAGCCTGGTCACGCCACGATTTCCAAGGATTCGGCAATATCTATTTCGGCAACAGTACATCGGCCTATTATAAGGACGAGATTGAATATCCTTTCTTCAGATATTACCTGGAAGGCAAAGGCGAAAAGCCGACAAAGAAGGTTCAGGTATTCTACACAGGCGAAAACCAATGGAAGACTTACGATGAATGGCCGATCGCAAATGCCGTTGCCACACCTTTCTATCTGCACAAGAACGGAAAGATCTCAAATGAATTGCCGACGGAAACGGATTCTTATACGGAATATGTATCGGATATGTCCAAGCCCGTGCCTTATACCGCCAATCCGACAACCCGCCGCACCCGGGAATATATGATCGACGACCAAAGATTCGCGTCTTCACGCCCGGATGTTATCACGTTCGTCACGGATACCCTGACCGAGCCTCTGACAATTGCCGGACCGATTGAAGTGGAATTGAAGACGGCTATAGGCGGAACGGACGGCGACTTTATGGTGAAGGTAATCGATGTTTTTCCGGAGAATTTCCGTTATCCGGAAGAGGCCGTGAAATATCTTGGGAACAAATCATATCCGATGAGCGGTTATCAGCTTATGGTCCGTGGCGAACTGTTCCGCGGCCGATACCGCGAGAGCTTCGAACATCCGAAAGCATTCACTCCGGACAGCATTACTCCTGTAAACTATACGCTGTATGATGTGGCGCATACCTTCGAACCTGGACACAGGATAATGATTCAGATCCAGAGCTCATGGTTTCCGATCATCGACTGGAATCCCCAGAAGTTCATCAATACATACGAATGCTCTGTTGAAGATTTCATGATGAGAATGCCAGTGAAAATATATCATCAGCAAGATGCGG